>JAETTS010000123.1 GCA_021769025.1 Enterocloster bolteae | reverse complement strand
AAGAAAATACTAAAGGTAGAGGAAGCTGCCAGGCAGCTGGGCTACAGCATTAATGACAGGGGAAAGCAATTGCGCCAGGAATTTGACCGTTCCATTGGCATTGTCCTGCCTAATCTTATCGATCAGCACTATGCCATCCTTTATACCGCCCTTTCCGAGATGCTATGGGAACGCGGATGCCCTTGTCTGCTGTACCTGACTTCTGATATCCCTGCTCAGGAAGAGGCCGCTCTCACAGAACTTGCTGGCAAACGTGTCCAGTGCATCCTCCTTGTCACTTGCCAGCCCAATGGCAGCGAGGCTCAGTTTCTTTTAAAACGGAGCGGCACACGCCTCATTTATCTGGAGCGAGATGCCGAAAATGCAGATGGCTTCATCGGTTTTGATATCGATGCCTTGGCAGAAGCTACCATCAACTGTCTCCCAAAGCAGCTTCACAATCTCACTGTTATTACCGGACTTTTCATCCACCGAAATGAAAGTTCTTTTCTAAACGCGCTTAAGGCCAGGCTGCCTCAGGCCCAAATACAAAGTTTCCAGACAGATTCAGCAAACACTCTGATTGCTGCCTTTGCCTCCTTGGACAAGGACGCAGTTCCAGACGCAGTCATAACGACCAATCCGGTCTTTGTGGAAAACTATCTTAAGGCTGCCCAGTTTTGCCAGGTACCGAGAGCCACTAAGATCATTACGTTTACAGCCACGCACCTGGTTCCCGGGTACGATGAGATCAACCGCGTCGAACTCAATTGGAAACAGCTTGCTGCAAAAGCCTGCGAGATGGCATTGAGCCAAGATGCCCCTCGCTATATCCTGCTAGCCCCACGCTCTCCCCAGATTCACTATGTGTCCAGACAATTCCCGAAAACAAAATTGAACGTGATGATGTTGGACGGCCCGGACACCCAGGCTCTTAAAAAGCTCTTGCCAGACTTTACAGCGGCAACAGGAATCGAAGTGCAATTTGCTGTCTTCCCTTACCAGGAACTCTACCAAACGATCTGTGAGATGGGAAATTCCGGCCTGTATGATGTGATCCGCATGGATATCGTGTGGCTCTCCGCCCTCGCAAAGCAGATGCTTGTGCCTTTTACCCCTGATTCTCCAGAGGCAAGGGAGATACTAGAGCCTATGTTGGAAGAAGTACGCCAACCTTTTTCGATGGTAGACGGGATGATCTACAGCTTTCCTTTCACCCCCAATGTCCAACTCTTTTTCTACCGGAGAGATCTGTTTGACGACGCAAAAATCCGCCGCAGTTATTATGAAACCAACCATGATAATCTCTCTATCCCCACAGAGTACGATGCGTTTGCACGGTTATCCCGTTTCTTTTCCCGAAATGTGAATCCCAACGCCCCCACAGACTATGGGATTTCCGTTGTCCAGGGGACAGTCAGCGGCATCGTCTGCGAATTCCTGCCCATCCTCTTTTCCTTAGGCGGCAGTCTTTTTGACACAGATGGATCCCCGTGCCTCTCCTCCCCCATCGCCTACAGGGCATTAGACATCTACTTATCCCTTGCCAGAGATGCCTATTGCGTTCCCCCAGGCGGATGGTGGAGTGATTCCATCGCGCAGTTCACAAGCGGCAAAACCGCTATGTTAAACATGTTCATCAACCATGTCTCCAACATTACAAACCTGCGCAAATCCAGGATTGCCGGGCGGATCGGCTATGCTTCCATCCCTGGCGGCAAGCCCCTGCTGGGTGGCGGTGTCCTGGGGATCGCTGCCGCCAGCCAAAAGAAAGAGGCCGCCCTGGAGTTTATCCGCTGGGCATGCAGCCCCCATATCAGCGTGCCATTCACCCTGTTAGGAGGCCTTTCCCCCTGCCGTAATGTTTATCAGAATGAGGATCTACTAAACCTCTATCCCTGGCTGTCCATTGTCCCGGCCAACTATGCCAACGCTGTCATGCGGACAGTGCCTGCATACTTAAGTGAACATGAACTGGAAAATATCCTTGGAATCTCCATCAAAAATGCTCTCTTCCATATCAGCACGCCAAAAGAAAGCCTGCTGCGCGCACAGGCACAAGTGGAAGCCCTGCGATCTAAGATATGCTAAGAGAAGCCTTTCTACATTGTCTTTCCAGTCCGTTTTTCCGGGAAAGTAACACAGATACACAAAACCCCTGGCAGCACATGCCCATCAAAGCATGTACCGCCAGGGGTTTTCTCTGTCAATACTGTATCACCGTCTCAAGAGGCCTCTGCCCGGTCAGTTCCTCGCTTCTTAAATCCGGCTGGGTTCCTCCCACATACAGGGCAAACCGGGAACCGTCTTTTATCCGCATTCCCTGGTCATTGACTACCATAAACTGTTTCTCGGGAATCAACAGCTCTATGGTCTGCTTCTCGCCTGCCTTCAGATGAAATCTCTTAAACGCCGCCAGATGATGGTTTCTCACCTCGAACCGGGACTGGGTATCCTTAACATAAACTTCTGTCACCTCGTCTCCGTCCACCGCTCCGGTGTTCTCAACCGTCACCCTCACCTTCACGCCGTCTTCCTGCACCTCTGCCCCAAGATCCGAATACGCAAATGTAGTATAACTTAACCCATATCCAAAAGGATACATAGGCACTGTCTCCAGATACCGGTATGTCCTTCCCTTCATGGAATAATCCGTGATAGACGGCATCCCCTCAGCAGAGGCATAGAAAGTAACCGGCAGTTTCCCGGAAGGATTCACATCACCGAACAAAATCCTGGCAATGGCCAATCCTCCTTCCGCCCCTGGATACCATCCCTGAAGGATAGCCTTTACATTGGGCGCTTCCTGAAGCCATTTCAATTCCACCGCGCTTCCTGTCATATTCACCACCACCAGATCCGCGCCTGTCTCAATCAACGCATTCAGAAGACGAATCTGGCTGTCCGGTAAGGCTGTGGTAGGCTTATCCGCCATACTGGTCTCATCAAACCGGTTTCCCACGTCATGCTGTTCCCCTTCATAGCGCTCATCCAGCCCCACACAGACGATGGCCTTTCCAGCCTTTTTCGCAGCGTACACCGCCTCAGATATCCGGTCATCCGGAAGAGCCAGCTCTTCCACCCGGTCTTTCATGGTATGACATCCTTCCGAATAATGAATCCGGATATTCTCCGCCACCATCTCGATTCCTTCCAGCACAGTAATGTATCTGGGAGCCGTGCCGTGATAATTGCCGATGAGAGGCCACCTGCTGTCTGCATTGGGACCGATCACCGCCAGCATCTCCATGCCCTTGTCAAGAGGCAAAATCCCGTCATTCTTCAGAAGAACCACCGATTTTTCCGCCGCTTCAATTGCTGCCTGCCTGTGCTCCCTGCTGGCAATCTCCTCATAAGAGATAGAGTCATACTCACAGTCATCCGCAAAAAGCCCCAGCCTGAATCTGGTACGCATAGCCCGTACAGCAGCCTCCGTAATGTCCTCCTCCGTCACCAGTCCCTCCTGGTACGCCTGCATGATCTTTAAGTACGTATTGCCGCAGTTGATGTCACACCCCATCTTAAGGGCCAGCGCCGCTGATTCCGTGGCAGTATCCGTCACATGATGATTCTCGTGGAAATCCTTGATGGCCCAGCAGTCAGACGTATAATACCCCTCAAAGCCCCATTTTCCCCTTAAGATATCCTTCATCAAAAACTGACTTCCACAGCAAGGCTCTCCGTTGGTCCGATTGTAGGCCCCCATGATCCCCTCTACCTTGGCATCCTTCACACACGCCTCAAACGCCGGCAGATACGTCTCCCACAGGTCCTTGTCCGAAACCACCGCATCAAACTCATGGCGCAGCTCCTCCGGACCGCTGTGTACCGCAAAATGCTTGGCGCAGGCCGCTGCCTTCAAGTACTTCCCGTCGCCCTGAATCCCCTTTATAAACGCCACTCCCAGTTCAGATGTCAGATACGGATCCTCCCCATAAGTCTCATGGCCCCTTCCCCATCTGGGGTCACGGAAAATATTGACGTTGGGAGACCACAGCGTCAGTCCCTTATAGATATCCCTGTCATCCTCCGAAGAATACGCATTGTATTTCGCCCTGGCCTCCGTGGAGATAATGTCCCCAATCTTCCCCATCTCCTCCGAATCAAACATCGCCGCCAAAGCGATAGACTGTGGAAACATGGTAGCCGTACCTGCTCTCGCCAGTCCGTGAAGAGCCTCATTCCACCAGTGATACCTGGGAATCCCCAGCCTGGGAATCGCCGGCGCATCAAAATTCAGCTGGGATGCTTTCTCCTCCAAGGTCATCTTGTCAACCAATTCCCTGGCCTGTTTCTCAAAATCCGTCATGAGCCCTTTATTCCTTTCTGTCACCTTTATTTGTAATTTCCAACCGTAATATCCTCAGTCACAAAATTCTCCACAGCTGCAGCCTTCTTATAAAAATGAACCGCATTCTTCAGGATCCCCTCAAACGTATAATACTCATCCTCCTTGGCAATGGGCAGTTCCACCAGCATCTTCTTGCATCCGGCCTTATAAATGGCAGTAATCAGTTCCACCGTCTTTCTCCCGTCAATCCCCGTGATCATCGGCCTGCTGCCTGTCTCAAGGGCCGTCAGATAATTGTCGATCTCTCCGGTGTGCCCCTCATACGGCAGATCCGGAATGCCATTATAAAATTCCGTTATCTTATCAATCAGTTCCTGATTCCGTTCTTCAATGGGGAATCCGTTAGGCCTGGTCAACTCCGCCTTTATATCCCACGGCGCTGCAATCTTGGCATCCGCACACTGAAGGACAATCCCCTGCTCCTCACCGTGGTGAACCACAGAGCTGGTCACCTCCGCGATGCTGTTGTTGCTGTAGCGGAGAGCTGCCAGAGACAGATCCTCCACCTCAGAATTATCATGCATCACATTGGTCAGCATTGCCATAACTTCCGTGGGAAGCTCTCCCATAATCCAGTTAATCATATCAATATGGTGAACCGCATGATTCAGGGTAGGGCCGCCGCCCTCCTTTTCCCACAGGCCTCTCCACCACAGGTCATAATAACAGTGGCCTCTCCACCACAGAGAGTTCACATGAGCACAGACAATCTTTCCGGCCAGACCGCTGTCCGCAGTCTTCTTCAGCTTATAGATAGAATTGCGGAACCGGTTCTGGGCAATGCATCCCATGGTAACATGATTCCTCTCCTCCGCCTCCAGCATGGCGTCACACTCCGCCAGGCAGGTAGCCATAGGCTTCTCAACCACCACATTCATCCCTGCATCCATGGAATGAATGGCAATCTCCGCATGAACATAAGGCGGAGTACACACATGTACAATATCAATGTCCGGCATCGCCTCAATCATCTTCTGATGGTCATCAAACACCTGGCAATCCAGCTGATATTTCTCCTTCATCTTCTCTGCCTTTTCCGGATAAATATCACAGAGAGCCACAATCTTCACACGCTCCGGAAACTCCAAAAGCCCTTTCACATGCTGAGGGGCAATATTACCCGTACCAACAATTGCTGCCTTTAACATAATTCTCCTTCCTGCGCTGCGGCGCACCTTAAAATAAAATGCAGTTTCCATTCCCCTGTCAATACATTATATGGTTAAATAATATAATCCGGAAACCGTCTCACGATCGCCGACTTGTCATACAAGTACCGAGATAAATGTTTGTCCATAACAGAAAAAGCCATCTCCTTATTATGAGTCCGGACAGCATTTAAAATCTCAATATGGTCATTGACGGTCTGAAGATCCACAATAACCAGGAGAGACAGATACCGGATACGGTCAAATGGAATCCGGATATCCTCCAGATACTCATAGACATGCTGCTTCCCCGCCAGCTTAAACAGCAGACGGTGAAACTCATCATCCAATTCCAGAAGCCGGCCCTGATTGGAGGCATGGAGATACTGCTTCTGAAGCCGGATATTCTCCTCCATCTCCCCCAGATCCGGCAGTTCACCCAGCTCACAGCAGATCTCTACGATCGCCTTCTCCAAAACCTTTCTGGCAAAATTAGACTCCTCCACCAAAGCATAATCAATTTTTGTGACACGGCTTCCCCTCTTGGGCAATACTTCTATCAGATCGATCTTTGACATTTCCACCAGCGCCTCCCGAACCGGAGTCCTGGAGACATGAAGCTCCTCTGTCAACGTATTCTCCGATAGCATCTCACCAGGCTTCAGAACACATTCAATAATATTCTTTTTCAATACCCGCAGAACATATTCCCTTGCCCCTTCCCCATGAAGCCTTTCCAAAACAAGCATATACCCTCCATACAAACCATGCTGCTTTTCGAAGCGATTCCATCTCCAGTTTTACAATTGCTGCCCTCAGCCAGCCCTACTCCAAAATGCTTGCCTGCATCTGCGCCTTTACACACAGCTCCGCCGCCTTAAACGCATGTTCCTGTGTCATAGCATTCTCCGTACGGTTGATACAGTCCAGAATCAGCTGGCCAAAATACGGAAATCCTACCTTTCCAGTCACTTCATAGTGATGCTCGCCCTCTTTATTTACCATGAACACATGGTTGCTGGTTCCATCCCCGGTTCCCACATTAATATACTTCCGCAGCTCAATGTAGCCTTCCGTTCCCAGGATAAACATTCTTCCGTCCCCCCAGGTTCCCAGCCCGTCCGGCGTAAACCAGTCCACACGGAAATACATGGTAGTTCCATTGTCCCCTACCAGCACACAGTCGCCAAAATCATTGAGGCCCGGATGATCCTTGTGTCCATAGTTTGCAATCTGGCTTCTCACCACCGTAGCATCCTTCACATCCGCAAAATACAGGAACTGCTCAATCTGATGGCTTCCGATATCACACAAGATTCCGCCATACTTTTCCTGCTCAAAGAACCAGTCCGGACGGCCCTTGGGATCGCCGATTCTGTGGGGGCCCATACCCAAAACCTGGATCACCCTTCCGATGGCTCCCTCTTTAATCAACTGTCCGGCATACACAGCAGCCTCCACATGGATTCGTTCACTGTAGTAAACCATGTACTTTTTCCCTGTCTTTGCCACCATCTCCTTAGCCTGCTCCAGCTGTTTTAAAGTGGTAAGAGGAGCCTTGTCCGTAAAATAATCCTTGCCTGCCTCCATAACCCTAAGCCCCAAAGCACACCGCTCACTGGTTACCGCAGCGCCGCATACCAATTTCACTTCCGGATCTGCCAGAACTTCCGCTTCACTGGAAGCAGCCTTAGCATCCGGAAACGCTTCCTGGA
>JAETTS010000122.1 GCA_021769025.1 Enterocloster bolteae | reverse complement strand
GACTCCGGTACTCTTCTAAAAGGTCCGGGCGGATGGATCGTATGGTGGCCTCCAGCAGGGGATGGGGACGCCATATCAGGGCAACGCGGTTCTGATACTTAAACGTGTCAAACACAAGCTTCAGCTTCTTAAGCATATGTTCCCCGTCACTGAGGAAGCGGTTAATACTGGTGTTAAGCATCAGGGACTTCCTGCCTTCCAGAACCTGCCTCCACGATTGGGGCATCTGTGCCCCTGACCTGCATGTCTGTATCACTTTATCCAGCTTGGGGGAGCCAAGGGGAAGCACCTTGTGGTAATAATGCATCTCCCTCATACTCTCCTTAACAAACTCTGACTGTATGATCATATAGTCCACATTGCGGTAGGCCGGAAGTTCCCATTGGGAGAAAAAGCCGGAGGTTACATAATATGGAACGTAGACCAGCTTCCCCACATATTTCTTAAGCTCTGAAGAATAATACGCCGGGTCAATGCTTGTAACATAATTACAGTCATCATATGGATTATGGATATAGGCCAGATCCGGGCAGGCGGATTCCAGGGAATACTGCCTGTAGTCTGTCACCGGTACCTCTTTCGGGAACCGCTCCCCGTCATAGCACTGCCTCCATCCCCCCCGGGCCTTATCATACTCATAATACGGCAGGGGCATTACCCGGCATTCACATGCAGGGTCCTCCCGGCAGGCCAGCCATATGCTCTCCATGCTGTCCCACATCTCCGCCTTGTAGGGCATAAATACCACAAGGAAGGTGTCGGGTAGTCCGGTGATAAGCGATGCCGCCTGGTCCAGTATATCATCCAGGCCGGACAGAACGGAGGCCCGGAGCATACCGGAGGCAGCGCAGGTGTGTAAGGACGACAGATTGCTGCGGTAGGCAGCCAGCAGGTTGGAGATAGCTTCATCCTCTGCTATTTTCTCCATATTGCTTATACTTTTCTTCACTGTCTCATCAATTGCCGCAGCGGCCTGACAGCAATCCTCCACATATCCTGACATGCATTGCATATCGGCGGCGGCTATTACCCTATGCATGGACTGCATGGTATCCAGGAGCCTTAAAAGCTTTCTTTTATTCATAACACGCATGTTTTTCTCCCCATCCTTTGTTTTGCCTGACGCTGATTTGATCCATCTGACCTGCCAGACGAATATAGTCTACACCCGAACATTTGCCATTTACCTAAACCGGTCAGAAGTTCATAGAGTTCAGCATCCGATGCACTGTTAAACATAACTCAAGGCTATATTACAACAACTTTCTATTAATCATCTCTTTTATCTTAGTGGAGCTTGTACTCTCCGTATAGGAAAGAAACACAAGTTCAGCTCCATGTTCCCGCAGAAACTCCCGCTTCTTCAGCCAGGCAGGATCCCGGGCATAATCGCTGCCGGAAAACTGGGCATCAAACTGGTATTTCAAATAGGCATCCTTTGTATCGCAAAATTCAAATGGTATTTCAACCGCCTCATCCACATATCTGCATGCCTGAACCATAGCAAGACGTTCCTCAAAAGGGATTACACTGTCCGTCTGTTTATTTCTGCGTACTCCCTCATCCGTCACCACCCCCACAATCAGATAATCGCACTGCTCTTTGGCACGCCGGAGTAAATTGAGATGTCCTACGTGAAACAGGTCAAATACCCCTGCCGCATACCCGATATGATACTTTTTCTTTACCTGTGTACCAGATAACGGCCCGTTAAAGACCTTTCCCTGTCTCCGCGGATATTCTGTATTAGGGTCATAAATGCCTATGTTTATGGCGCCCAGGTCTCTTACCTGTCTGAAAGCTCCCACATAATTCTTAATGCAGATAATGACCTTGTATGTACCGGCGTCAAGTCCTTCTAACACAGACGGTGCTGCAATTTCAATCCCCTCTATTGCAGTACCCCATTTTGTTTCATTATTATCAATCACTCCCGCTATCTCATACTCATCCCTATACAGCGCAAGAAATTTCCGGGCAAAGTTGCCGGATCCGAACAGATACAGCTTTTTATTATCCAGATTCTTAAATATATCTACAAACAGCCGCTGGTACTCTTGTGCTGAATAATTCATACGCTGGCGGTTGGAATGGACAATCTCATGATTTCTCCTGTGCGCCAGATGATAGGAATACAAAATGTCGTCATTCCGGAGTTTGTTTAAAAAGTGACCGATATGTGCGTAATAAATCTCTATGCAGCTGTCAAGTTTATATCGTTCCAGCAATTCCTTCCTGGGCAGTATAACCTCCATTCTGGTGTCCCCATGATATAAAAGGTCTATATTACGCAGCATGATTGCTTTCGCCGGAAGATTCTCCACATATAATTCCTGATCAAAAAAAACATATTCCCCGTTGACCACAAATCCATTCAGCAATACCAGGTCAATGTATCCCCGCTCCAATACTGCCCCAAGGGCTTCCCTGTCCTCATCTGAACCAAAGGCAACCTTTTTCCATCTACTTCTGTCAATCTTCTTTTGTTTTAATTCGTTCTTTTCCTCATCCCATCGCGGATTAAAATGATCCCAATCCACAGCATCATAGGCCACATGCTCCGAGGAATGAAGAATCAGGTTCCACAAGCAATCGAACTGGCGAAGAAATTCATTTTTATTCTCTGCCATCAGCTGACGGAAATGCTTTACCATGGACATCCCATCCACAAATGGCATAACAAAGGTTCCGTCCACCAGGCTGCCTTCTATCATCCTTACGCCGTGCCGCTGCAGATAGCAGTTATTCTCCCAAAGCTTTCCCAGCTTCCTTCTGCCTTCTGCATACAACGGTTTTTTTATAACCATTCCGTCCCGCACAATGATAGTACACAGCGCATTCTCTTTTCCCCGTTCCGTTGAAACCGTAATCTGGGATGCATTGGAACATATCGCCTCCAAAGAGCATTCAATCAGAAAACCATTGGCCATCTTGTGAAACAGCCCGTTTTGTATCATGGATGTATATAGATTTTCTTCCTCTAAAAACACGGTATCCGGGCTATGGTACTGGGGAAATATACGGATATCCAACTCCTCATCCGGTGTATAATCCTCTGCAAACAGAATCTGCGGACTGGTGATATCCGGAAAAACAGAATAGAATCGGTGGTATGGGAAACCAGCCTGTTCCAGTATGCCTGTAAGTTCTGCTTTTGAGTACAGCCTTCCTGCAAGGCGTTTTTTGTCAAATGCACTTACCCGTTTATAGTTTTCTATCCCATCAAAATTGCGTCCGGTAAAGGGATCCTTGTCCCCGCAAAAATAACGGACAGCCATTCTGTTTTCCGTTACCAGGAACAGTTTCCCGTCCGCCTTAAGCAGTGTGCGTACTTTCTTCAACAGCTTGATGAGCCCTGCTTCCGGTTCAGCCTGTTCAACAGCCGACGACATCAGAATATATTCATAGCCGGACAAGGTCCTGTCATAAAACCCATCAACTGTACGGCCCTCCATCTCATCCGCAGCCCAGCCATCCACCTCATCCATGGCCGCGCATTCCATATATAATCCACATTCCATGAGAGACTCTTTCAGGGATTGGTCCAGATTCCCATGACCCATTATATACAGCGCCCTGGTACCTTTCTTAAATTCATACCATTTAATCAGCCCTTTGGGCAGCTCCTTTATGATTTCCTGTGCAGTCATCACTCTTTGCTCCTCATTATGTCAATGGTTCGTTCTATGCCTGTCCTGATGTCGTATTTCATGCTCCAGCCCAATCCCTTCAGCCTGCTTCCGTCCAGCCTTGCTTTAGTGGCGGTGCTGTACCCTGCTTTTTCAACAGCATCCGGAATCTCGAAAATCACTTCCGTATTGCATAAACCGGCTATAATATGGGATAAATCCCTTAATGTAATATCTGATTTACTGTCAGCTATATTATATGCCTCCCCGCATTTCCCGCAAAGCATTACCGCAAGAAGCCCAGCCGCAGCGTCTGCCGCGTAGGTATAGGAATAATACTGGTTTCCCTCACTTTTAAGCACGATATCCTGTCCCCTTATTCCATTGCGTATGAACTGGGAGACTGCCTTTGTATCAGACATGAGCATAGTCGGCCCATAAGAGCGGGTAAAACGCGGAATCACCACATCAATTCCAAGCTCCTTGTGGTAGGCCTGGCATAAAGCTTCCCCGCACCGCTTACTTTCCGGATATCCTGCGCGGAGGGTATTGGAATCAATATAGCCGCAGTATGTTTCATTAAAAAACTCAACATCCCCCCTGTTTTCCCCGTAGACCTCATTGGAGGATGCGAAAACAAACCGCTTGACATTATGGCTTACAGCATATCTCAGCAGATGGTCCGTTCCCAAAACATTGGTGGTTATGGTAGCAACCGGATTCGTGGCATAAGCCACCGGATGGGTATTGCTTGCCAGGTGCAGGATATAATCAAAGGCTTCATCCATTTTGCCTTCCAGCGAATCATTTATATCATGAGGCACAAAATGGAACCAGGGACTGTCCAGATACCTGAAAAACCGCTTCCTTGCAGCCTCCTCATTACGCCCCAGCGCCCATATACTGCAGCCCATGGAATGGGCCCGGTTCCGTTCCATCAACACGTCAACGAAAAAGCTGCCAATCAATCCGCTTGCCCCGGTAATCAGAACCCTCTTATCCTGAAGACTGTCCCAGGAAAGATCCAGGTCCGCCACATACCTTACATCCTCCAAATATAAAGGATTATCCAATATATCCGTTCTGTCTGCCATATTCATCATCTACACTCCTACTTCAGCCAGTTATCCTTTTCCATCTTAAGATATGCCTTAAACAGCTCAAAGTCATCCCTGGTAGTTATTTTTATATTCTTCTCGGACCCATTGGCAAAATACAGCCGCTCCCCCAGTTCAACCATCATGGTATTTGTGTAAGAAGATCCATATATGCCGATTTCCTTTTCAAACGCTTCATGGTAAGCCCTGTCAAGCATTCCATACCTGTATGCCTGGGGCGTTGAAACCCTCCGCAGGGCCTCCCTTGGGATGTACCTGACTGTAGACACCTCATCATCCGCCACAAAAATCTGCTCATTATACGGAAGGGCGGTTACCGCGTTTCCATACTGCCTGCACTTTAAGATTACATCTGACAAAACCGAATCCTCAACCAGCGGACGGATTCCATCATGTATAATAATGATGTCCTCCTCACCACATGTACCTTCCAGTTGAAAAACACCGTTCCGGATGGATTCCTGGGTAGTCCTGCCGCCGGATATAATCCATTGAAGCTTATCTATATTAAACTGCTTCGCATAAGCCCTTACCACATCATGCCAGCCGTCAATGCACACCAGCCCGATGGCGTCAATCTGGGGATGTTTCTGGAATCCCTCAAGGGTATAAATCAATATGGGCTTATCATACACATGGATAAACTGCTTGGGAATATCCTGGCCTGACCGCTGGCCGGAGCCACCGGCAATTACAATCGCTACATTCACTCCTAATCCCTCCACTATCGGCCGCCTGTCTGCTGCCTGTCTGCTGTTTGTTACCTGTCTGCCGTCTGTTGCCTGTCTGTTACTCAACCGTGTTTTCTATACCCTGCATCCATACCCCGAATCTACACTATGTAAAAATAATCCACGATTGTATCCGCAGCCATATAATTCTTTATTCCCTCTGCCAGCAGACGTTTCTCTATTTCAGTATAAAATGTTCCCTTTCTGTTCACTGCGATGATAAAAAGGGCATCGGCTCTGTTCCGGATTCTATCAAAGGGTAGTACTTCCCTCCCCCAGAGATATGGCTTGGACGGCACTCCTGAGACGCAGATGGCTTCCACTTTATCATAGTATCCGTTATTGTACAGTCTCAGGCAGACATTTTCAGCCCAGGCTCCTGCGCCGTATATGATAATCCGGCCGCACCTGTCTATTTCTTTTTTTACTGACAGGATTTCGGAGATTATCTGTCCTACCCGTCCCTCCTCCTTTAAATCACGAATCCAATGGAACAGTTCTTCCTTTGACCCGATATTTAAATCTTTGATTTGGTTATAATATAAATCCCAATCCCGGACGATTAGCTGTGCATATTCCTGTTTGTATTCCTCGCTTATTCTGATAAAAGTCCCTCTGTGGCGCATCATCCGGTAGTACCGGCAGATACCCAGCTCCTGGGTGAGGTGCTTTTGTTCCAAAAAGGTTTCCACATCGCAGTACTCACGGTACATAGCCAGTACCTTGTCCTTGCTCTTGACCGACGCTGCGGGATTATCCTGGCGGTACATATAGAACGCACTGTCAAGCCACATGGCCCTGTTACACAGGGACATGGTCTGAATCCAGAAACCATTGTCCTGGTAAGAAGCTCCCGGAGTTTCATTATGCCTGATTCCATTTTCCGCGAGAAAGCTTCGTCTATATATCCCGGACCAGGTATTCATATAAAACTGGAAAAAAAGAATCCGGTCCTCTTTCTGAAGAACCTTTCCAAAATACCCGTCCATGGCGCTTACATGGATTCTCTTTGAATAATGGAGCGTATCCCAGAACTGGATACACTCTGATTTGATTAAATCCAAATCATTGGAAACAGCATAATCGTACAGCGTCCCATACATGTCCGGAAGGATGTAATCATCGCTTTCAACAATTCCTATGTATTCGCCAGTGGCTGCCTCATACCCCACATTCATTGAATGCCCGTATCCCCGGTTGGGCTTATGTATAACTTTGACCCGGCTGTCTTTGCTTGCATAATCATCCAGGATGGCCGGACTGCTGTCTGTTGAACCGTCATCGACGCAGATGATTTCCAAATCTTTCAGGGATTGGGCGAGGACGCTGTCTATGCAGGTTCTGATATATGATTCGACATTGTAGACTGGGATTATAATGGAAACTTTTGGCATAGGTATCACCTGCTTTTCATGTACTTTTGGGGATTATGAATTACATCCATTATCCTTTCAACCGCCCGTGCTGATGCATGTCCATCATCAAACGAGGTCCATTTCTGAAAAAATCTCTCCAAATCACTAATATATTCCTCTTCCTCAAACTCTGCTATTTTCCTATAAAGATTTTCTAAATTATGAGCTCTTGGATACGGCCACTCACATAGAGGACTGTAAAACCCTCTGTCATCAAGATACTCCTGCTCATCATTCTGGTACAAAAACACCGGTTTCTTTTGAAGAGAAAAATCCCATAATATAGAGGAATAATCTGTTATAAGGACATCTGAAATAATCAATAATTCCTGTACATCAG
>JAETTS010000121.1 GCA_021769025.1 Enterocloster bolteae | reverse complement strand
ACTTTCCCCATCCTTCTTTCTTACCCTCTCTCATGCACTCCCTAAGCCTCTTTGTCTCTAAATCTTCATGCGCCTAGTGTCTTGACCGCATTATATCTGGCAAACCTCCACAGGACAGCGTGCCCCGCTTTATCGGGCATATTTGTTCATCTGCAAGGCGGATTTTCGACAGCGTAGCGGTGGCTACGGCTAGAAAATCCAACACAGCAGATGGGCAGCAGGCGCACCTGGGTCTGCGCTTTGCTTCAGCCGTTGCAGAACGTATACCCAACCACACAGATGCCGTTGGTTTCTCGCCCCATAGGTCACGCTCTCAACTCAATTCCCATTCCCCGAAGCCCATGAAGGATCTTCTCCATCACAGCATTTACCTCCTTGTCCTCCAGCGTGTGGTCCTTGGCCCGGAACGTGATGGAATAGGCTACAGATTTATACCCCGATAAAATCTGAGCCCCTTCATAGATGTCAAACAGATGGTAACTTTCCAGAATCTTTCCGCCTCTCTGGGCAATCATATCCTCAATCTGACCTACCAGAATCTTTTTCGGAACCACCATGCTGATATCTCTGGATACTGCCGGATATTTGGCAATCCCCTCATACTTCCGGTCAAAGGTAGTGAATTCCGTAAGGGATGGCATATCCAGAACAGCAAGATAGACATTGTCACCGATCTTATAGTTATCTGCCACATCCGGATGAACCTGGCCCAGATATCCCACTATCGTCTTGTTGTAGATGATATTGGCCTGGCGTCCCGGATGAAGATAGGTCTTTCCCGCCTGGGGATCATAATGAACCTTCTCAGTCATTCCCGCCTTCTCAAAGAATTCTTCTATGACGCCTTTCATTATAAAGAAATCCATATCCCCATAAGCTCCAAGAACAAACTGCATCCGCTCATCCGGAAGTTCTGTCAGAGGAAGGCTCTTGGGAAGGTACACATTGGCCAGTTCGTAAAGGCGTACATTCTTATTCCTCCGGTTATAATTGGTAGCCAGAGAGGATAGCATTCCATGAAGCGGTGTTGTCCTCATGATGCTGAAGTCCTCCCCCAGAGGATTGGAGATCTCCACTGCCTGGCGCAGCACAGAATCCTTAAGTATCAGCAGCTTGTCAAACACCTTCGGGCTCTCAAACGAGTATGTCATACTCTGGTTGAAGCCGGAAAACCGGGCGATATCCCCCGCCAGATTCTCCACCCTTAATTTATACGGAAGGCCTCCCATAGTAGCCTCCCCGGACGGAAGGGTGGTAGGAATCTTATCATACCCGAAGAACCTGGCAACCTCCTCCGCAATATCCGCCGGACGCTCCAGATCCTGACGGAACGTTGGAACGATCACCTCTCTGGTCTGGCTGTCAAATCCCAGTTCCAGCTTCTTAAAGTATCCTTTCATCTCCTCCTCAGAAATGTCTGTTCCCAGAAGCTGGTTCACCTTCCTTGGGTCAAAGGGAATCCTCTTTTCGATCTGTCTCTTTGGATAGATATCGATGATGCCGCCTACCACTTCCCCGGCCCCCAGTTGTTCTACCAGTTCACAGGCACGGTTGATGGCTGCCTCTGCATTGTTGGGATCCAGCCCCTTCTCAAACTTTCCGGAAGCATCGGTTCTCAATCCCACCCGCTTGGCGGACAGACGGATGTTGGTTCCGTCGAAGCAGGCTGCTTCAAATACCATAGTCTTCACGTCATCCGTGATCTTTGAATTCTCCCCGCCCATGATCCCGGCGATTCCCACTTCCTTCTCCCCGTCGTTGATCATCAAAACCTCTTGATCCAGCTTCCTCTCCTGGCCGTCCAAGGTCTGGAAGATGTCCCCATTCTTGGCCCGCTTCACAATAATCTCATGGCCTGCAATCAAATCATAGTCATAGGCATGCATCGGCTGCCCAAACTCCTCCATCACGTAGTTGGTGATATCCACCAGATTGTTGATAGGCCGGATTCCGCTGGCTGCCAGCCTTCTCTGCATCCATTCCGGCGACGGGGCAAGCTTTATATTTTTCACCATACGGGCACAGTACCGGGGACAGAGAGCCTGATCCTCCACAGTCACCTTCAGATAGTCGTGAATGTCTTCCCCATTGCCAGTCACAGACACTTCCGGTGCCACAAATGGCTTGTCAAATGTGGCTGCCGCCTCCCTGGCAATCCCTAAGACGCTGTAACAATCCACACGGTTGGATGTAATCTCATACTCAAACACCACATCGTGAAGCCCCAACACTTCTATGACATCCGCTCCGATCTTGGTATCCTCCGGAAGAATATAGATCCCCTCCTCCGGCGCGTCCGGATACATTTCTCTGGAAGATCCCAGTTCCTCGATAGAGCACATCATTCCATCAGAGGGAACGCCTCTTAACTTCCCTTTCTTAATCCGGATCCCATCTTCCGGCAGAGGGCCGCCGTCATGGCCTCCCGCCACCTTGCCGCCGTCCAATACCACCGGAACCTTCTGCCCCTCTTTCACATTGGGCGCGCCAGTAACGATCTGGATCACACCACTTCCGATATTAACCTGGCAGACCACCAGCTTATCCGCATCCGGATGCCTCTCGATCTTTTCAATCTTCCCTACCACAATCTTTTCCAGATTCTTATCCAAACACTGGTAGCCTTCCACCTTTGTCCCTGTAAGAGTCATAGCATCCGTATACTGTTTGGGAGTCACATCCAGTTGGGGAACATATGCCTTAATCCATGATAATGCTGTATTCATGATCGATTCTCGTCTCCTTTTTATTCTGCTTTACAATGATTTGCTTCTTATATCTAACATTTTGACTGCTTTCCCGCTATCTCCCTACTATCCGGCAAAAGCCGAACCAGAAGAGGACATCTGCTAAAATTGCCGCAAAAACCTTACATCATTCTCATACAATAGCCTCATATCATCAATCTCATATTTCAAAAGGGCGATTCTCTCCAGTCCCATACCAAATGCAAACCCTGTATACTGTTCTGCATCTACCCCGCACATCTCAAACACATGAGGATGCACCATTCCGCATCCCAATATCTCAATCCATCCGGTTCCCTTGCAGAAACGGCATCCCTTTCCGCCACACTTAAAGCAGCTGACATCCATCTCCGCGCTAGGCTCTGTAAACGGGAAATGATGGGGCCTGAACTTCACTTTCGTATCCTCTCCGAACAGTTCCTTTGCAAATGTTGCCAAAGTTCCCTTCAAGTCTGCAAAGGTAATGTTCTTGTCGATCACCAGGCCTTCCACCTGATGGAAAGAAGGAGAATGGGTTGCATCCACCTCGTCCGAGCGGAACACCCTGCCAGGAGAAATCATTCGGATAGGCAGCTTTCCTGTCTCCATGGTACGGGCCTGAACCGGTGATGTCTGGGTTCTCAGCACAATGTCCTTATTGATATAAAAGGTATCCTGCTCATCCTTTGCCGGATGGTTGGGCGGAATATTCAGCTTGGTGAAATTGTATTCATCATACTCAATCTCCGGACCTTCCACTACCTCGTATCCCATACCCACGAAGATTCTCTCCACTTCTTCCAGTGCAACGGCATTGGGATGGCTGTGACCTACATTGCATTTTTGGGCCGGAAGGGTCACGTCGATCACTTCCGCCTTCATCTGCTCTTCCCGAACCTTTTTCGCCAAAGCAGTTTTGGTCTCCTCCAGCTTCGCCTCGATCATTGCCCTGGCCTCATTGACCATCTGCCCTACCTTTGGGCGATCCTCAGGAGAAACATCCTTCATGCTTTTTAAAACACTGGTCAGTTCTCCCTTCTTCCCCAGATATGCCACCCGGATCTCGTTTAATCGGTCTAAAGCATCCGAACCTTCAATCTGCCGCAATGCCTCTTCCTTGATTTTCTCCAATTTTTCCTTCATCTCAGATCTCCTTTTCTTTTTTGCAACAGTCTTCCTTTGCGCCTAGGCATTGGCTCACTTAGAGAATGCAATGAACTCCGTGAACAAACCCACATCGTATTGCGCATCTTTAAGTCATGTTTTTATTTCATAGGGCGCACCCTATAAAATAAAAAATGTCCCTTCTTAAATAAAGAAGGGACGAATATTCCGCGGTACCACCCTGATTCCTGCCATACTGCAAGCTCTCAATACGCGTAACGTGCGTCAACGTCACAGCCTACTTACAATTCTCCCTGCCTCCTATACCTTGTAAGACATTTTGCAAGAACAATCGTTTCAACCGTGCAGCTTCAGTGGGAATTTCGAAGACTCATAGGAACGGAAAGGAACTCTCAGCCGGTGATTCCTTCTCTCTGTCAGAATTATGGTCTCTACTGACACCTTCATCGCTTTTTATATGAAACTAGTTATAAATTTTACCATATGAACCAAAAAAGTCAAGCATTAATTTGAACATTGGACAGGCCTTATCCAGTTATCCCCTCTGTAAGCAGCGAGGCATCGCTGAACCTATGTATATCTGGCCCTACATCTCTCCCAGCCCGGACTCAATCGCTTCCGTAACAGTCTTTAATGCCTCTGCCTCGTCCTCGCCATCACAGATTACGGTTATCTCCGTTCCGCTCTTGATTCCGGCAGCCATCACATTCAGCACACTCTTGGCAATAATCCTCTTCTCGCCGCACTCGATGATAATATCCGATTTAAACTTCATAGATGTCTGAGACAACACCCCGGCCGGCCTTAGATGCAGTCCTGATGGGTTCACAACCGTTAACGTTTTCGAAACCATAATCGTATTCTCCTTATCCATGATAATATACAACAACTTGTATTACTTGAAGTTTATTACAAAATCCACACAGTGTCAAGTACGAATGCGGGAGTACACGCACCCACAGTAATTCTGCCGGTACAATCCGTATTCCTGTGACAATTCAATGGAGCGCTTGTATCCATTCCGTTTCTTGAAATCCGAAGGCAGAAACGTCACCCCCAGCATGCTTCCCATCCGTTCCCCAATCTCATTCAGCTTAGGCGCTGACTTAAGGGGACTGATGGTAAGCGTGGTAGTAAAAAAATCATATCCGCCTTCCTTAGCTGCCCTGGCTGCCTCGTAAAGCCGCATCTCAAAACATTTCTCGCACCTGGCTCCCCCTTCTGGCTCCTTCTCCAACCCCTTCACTGTCTGATAAAATGCTTCCGGCTCATACCTTCCTTCCCTCATATCCACCGGATGTACAAACTCCATCTCCTGAATCAGCCGTCTCTCCTCCTTCACCCGCATCCCATATTCCTCTGGCGGATCGATATTCGGATTATAAAACAGCACGGTAATCTGAAAAAACTGAGACAGATATTCCAGCACATAACTGCTGCACGGCGCACAGCAGCTGTGAAGCAAAAGCCTTGGCACTGTCTGCTCTTCCCTCAGGCCTTCTATTACATGATCCAATTCTTTTTGATAATTCCTCTGATTCATAGTCTGTTCACTCCTGCCTGTCCTTTCCAATCTGCTGCGATAACAAAAGGGCCCGAAACCCAGGCCCTTAACTCCAAATTCAAAAAATCCTATTATAGAAAATCTCGTATCCGCTTGCTTCTCACTGGATTTCTCAGCTTCCGCAAAGCCTTGGCCTCGATCTGGCGGATCCTTTCCCTGGTGACATTGAACTCCTTCCCCACTTCCTCCAATGTCCTGGGATGCCCGTCTTCCAACCCGAACCGCAACACAATCACCTGGCGTTCCCGCTCCTTCAGATCTCCCAGAAGCGCATCAATGTGCTCCCGCAGCATGACTGACTCCACATTCCCTTCCGGGGTGACCACGTTGTTGTCTGCAACAAAGTCCCCTAAATTGGAGTCATCCTCCTCCCCGATAGGTGTCTCTAACGATGCCGGTTCCCTGGCGATCTGCATGATCTCCATCACCTTATCCTCGGACATCTCCAGGGCTTCCGCCAGTTCTGCAACCGTAGGCTCATATCCCAGTTCCAGAGTCAGCTTCCGCTGCATCTTGGACATCTTATTGATGGTCTCAACCATATGCACCGGTACACGGATGGTCCGTGCCTGATCCGCCAGGGCTCTTGTCACCGATTGGCGTATCCACCAGGTAGCATATGTACTTAACTTATATCCTTTTGTATAGTCAAACTTTTCCACGCCTTTGATCAGGCCTAAATTCCCTTCCTGAACCAAATCAAGAAAACTCATGCCTCTGCCGGTATAACGCTTGGCAATGCTGACAACCAGCCGGAGATTGGCCTCTATCAGACGATCCTTCGCCGCCTCATCTCCCTCTGCCTTTTTCTTTGCCAGATCCATCTCCTCATCTGCAGACAACAAAGGAACCGTTCCGATCTCCTTCAGATACATCCTTACCGGATCCTCTGTTCCGATTCCCTCCAGAAGATCAATGGCATCTAAATCAATATCCTCTTCTTCCGAATCCTTCAAAAACCGTTCATCGTCATCCAGAAGCAGCGCATCTTCCGCCAGTATGCTGTCGTCAATGATAGGAATCACATCTACCCCATGGGTCTCCAGGTAAGAATAGATATGCTCCATCTGCTCCGTAGAAAGATCGTCACCGGTAAAGAAATTATTGATCTCCGTTACATCCAGCACATTATGCTTTCCTTTTGCAAGTTCTACCAGCTTATCAAGTTTTTGTAAAAAATTGTTCTTTTCCACCAGATAATGCCTTCCTTTTTCTTGTTCATGGTTGACAAATCGCTGCGCAAATTATCACGTAATAACTAATTATATCTTGTTTTCAATGTTTTTTCAACCTTTTTTTACAAGACCTGCCACAATTTTTATCCTTTTTGTCAGATTTTCAATCTCCACCTCCCGCTTTGCGCCGCCGAATTCTCCATCCAGCACCCAGTCAACATCCTCCTCCGAATAGACCCTTAACTTTGAGGTCTTAAACTTGTGGACATACTCGTTTTGCTCTTCTTTTAAGATCATATACGAGAGAATATTGGTCAGTTCCAATGGCGTCTTCGGCGTCCGTATCATCAGAACCTCAAACCGGCCGTCATCCAGAGCAACATCCTGTGTCACCAAACCCTTAAACCCGCCTACACTGATGGTATTGGTCACCATGCCAAAGATAAAGTCCCCTTCCATACAGAAATCATCTGCTTCCACCCGCATCCTATAGGACTTTATATTGGCAAGGCTTTTTACGCCTTCCAGCATATACGCCTGATGGCCCAACAGATTTTTCTTTTCCTGCGGAGTCATATAGGATACCTCCGTAAATGCCCCAAACCCTGCTACATATACAAACGTTCGTTCCCTGCAGAAGTAACCGATATCAATGGGCCTGGGAACCCCTTCCACAACCGTCTCCGCCGCCTTCCTTGCACGGGAAGAAATCCCCAGGCTGGCAGCGAAATCATTGGTGGAACCAGAAG
>JAETTS010000120.1 GCA_021769025.1 Enterocloster bolteae | reverse complement strand
GCCTGTGTCACAATCATCTCCCGGCATCCAGACATCCAGAATATAATACTTAACAACCTGCACCGTGGTGTCACAATCTGGAATGCCTCCGGCGGCTATACCGGCCAGTCCACCTATGTCTACATGACTGTCATTTCCAAAAACGAGATAGAACCATTAAGGCAACTGGTCCTCACTGCTGACCATAATGCTTTTATTGCCATCCAGAACAATATAGACGTCACCGGCCACTTTGAGAAGCGTTTTTAGAGAGGCCGGAACAAACACATACGTTTTTCATAGCGGGCGATTCTGTCAAAGCCCGCTTTTTTTACGAGGCCGAGGGCTTCTATGAAACCGCTTCCCACATCTTCCGGGAGATGCGCATCAGAACCAACTGTAATCACAGTGCCTCCAAGCTCTTTGTACAGCTTAAGGCATCTGATTCCAGGCATGGTTTCCCCTGCTCCCTGCCTCAGCCCTGATGTGTTGACCTCAATTCCCTTTCCCCTCTCAATGAGCGCGGTCAATACCTGAACTATCCTGTCCTCATATTTATCATAATCATCCGGAAGTCCCGCTTTCCTGCAATGACGCTTGTACAGATCCAAATGTCCCATACAGTCAAAATCCCCTGTCCGTGCCAGCTTCAGCAGGTGACTGTAATAAGCATGCGCAATCTGCTGCACCGTATCCTTCCGAAACTCCATCTGACTTAAGTCAATGTTATCAATCTTGTGCACGGAACCAATGAGATAGTCAAAGGGCCAGCTCTTTATAATGCCGGATGCCTTCTCCGGGTCCAGGTGAAGCTGCCCGAATTCCATAGCGCTGCGGATAATAAGCCGGCCTTCATACATCTGCCTGCATTTATCCAGTTCTTCAAAATAACGGATAAGATATCCCCGGTTAAAATATTTCCCGGTTATCCCGCCTGCGTAAAACTCATAGTGGTCTGTAAATGCGATCTCTTCTATACCCGCAGCCATGGCTGCATTGCACATTTCCTCCATGGTACCCTTGGCATCGGGGGAAATTGTGCTGTGGACGTGATAATCTGCAGTTTTATATTCCATGTTTTTTATTCCCTTTTATATTTAGTGGTCTGTATCATACATGTAATTTCCTGTAACAGTAAACAGGAGGAACCATCCTGTTCCTCCTGCTGATATATGACATTCTAATTATCTATCCCTTGACCGCACCAGAGGTAAGACCCCGGACAAACTGTTTCTGCATACACAGATAAAGTATGATCATTGGAAGGGATGCAATGGTGATGCCTGCCAGCATTACCACATAGTCCGATCTCATATCGCCTTTAAATGTCATCAAACCGATAGGAATGGTCATAATACTCTTACTCTCCAGGAACACATTGGCAAACAGGAACTCGTTCCATACGAAATTTAGGTTCACAATGGCGCAGGATGCAAAAATCGGCTTGCTGATAGGGACTATAATCTTTCTGAATATCTGAAAGCTGTTGTAGCCGTCAATAACTGCCGCTTCCTCCAGTTCCTTTGGTATACACATAAAATAAGCACGCATCAGGAATACGGTAAACGGTATCCTGAATGCCACATAGGGCAGGATAACCGCCCAATATGTATTATACAGGTGTGTGGCCTGAAGTATCTTATACAGAGGAACCAGTGCCACCTGCTCCGAGAGGGCCATGCCTCCTAATGTAATCAGGAATATCAGGTTTCCGAATCTGCTGTTGAATCTGGTTATGCCATAGGCCAGCAGGGAGCTTAGAAACAGAATGGATATAAGTGAAATGGAACTTACAATGACAGAATTTCCAAAGTATTTGTAAAGTCCTTTATTCCATGCTGATATATAGTTGGCAAACTGTACTTTCGCAGGCAGCGCCAGAGAATCGGTAAACAGTTCCACATTGGTCTTCAGCGAATTCATAATCAGCCAGGCTGCCGGCAGTATAATCACAAGCACTAACAGTATGAAGAATATATTCAAAAGTATGGTTACTGCTGTTCGTTTCTTCATATGCCTCTCCTTTCTACACTTCCCCAGACCTGGTGATCTTCATCTGAATCAGCGACAGCACCATGGTTACCATGAATATAAATACGCCGGTTACAGCAGCCATTCCCAAGTCATCGTGAAGGAATGCGTTCTGGTAAAGAAACACCCCCAATACCTGTGTACTGTTTCCTGGCCCTCCTCCTGTGGTGGAATATACCTCGGTAAACAACTTAAACGCTCCGATTACCGTGATGATTGAGCATACCAGAAGCTGCTCCTTTGCAAGAGGCAGTATGATATGGAGTGCACGTTTTACAGGTCCCGCGCCATCAATAGATGCTGCCTCGATATAATCATTGGGCACATTCTGTATGGCCACTACCATGAGAAGAGTGATATATCCGGTAAACTGCCACTGGCTCATGGCTATGATACAGTATATGGCAATCTTGGAATCTCCCAGCCATGAACGAGCCATATCCCCGTGTCCTATAGCTCTCAGAAATGAGTTGAGCATACCCAGGTCCGGCTGATAAATGAATGTAAACAGAATACCAACGGCTGTCAGAGAAATCAGGGCTGGTATATAATATATATTCCTGTACACATTGCGGAAGCGTCCTGTTGCCTTACTCTCAAGAAGAAGCGCGAGCAAAGTTCCGAAACCCACCTGAACAACGAGGGAAATAATACAGTACAGTCCGTTGTTCTTCAGCATGATAGGAAGGGTATCCTTAGTAAAAAAACGGATGTAATTACTGATACCCACAAATTTTGCCGAAGAGGAGTAGGATGACAAGCTGAAAAAGCTGTATACGATATTTGTTATGACCGGTATGTATACAAATACAAGTACCATAATAAGACCGGGAATCATATACAAATAAGGAGTGGATTTCTTCGTTCTCATAGCTTTTACCTACTTTCTTATGTTGCAGGGGGATGTTTCCACATCCCCCCTATAGATTACTCTGACTTAGTCTGCCCGGATACAAGACTCTGGGCTTCTTTAGCGACTTTCTGTACTCTTGCCATTGCCTCCGCAGGTGTAATATCTCCATTTGTAAGGTCAGAAGCCGCTGTGAGATATTCATCACATGTTGTTGAATAAAGAGCGTTGTCAAACCATGGTCCCATGATTTTGGCTTCATTTACAACTTTATAACCGTCCAGCAGTTTCGTATCATTGACTCCTTCTGTCACATTTTTTGATGCGTTAAACCAGCCGATGGTCTGTGCCTGCTCCTTGCCCACTTCCGGTCCTAAGAACCATTTCAGAAACTCGATACATTCGTCCGGATACTTTGTTTTGGACGAAACCACAAATCCTTCCGGAACGCCAGTTAATATATCAGGGTTGCCTGGCCCTTCCACTACAGGGAATTTGAACATACCGTAATCCAGATCGGCGTTCAGGTCTGTAATATATGGAATCTCAATGAGTTCTGCATAGTACATAGCGGACTTGCCCATTGCAAAATTAGTTCTGGCCATGTCTGCTGCTGTACCGTTTACTGCATCGTTGCAATAGGGAATCAGCTGCTGATAGCATTTTAATGCTTCTTCATAACCAGGATCGGTGAACTCTCCCTGGGCAGGATCAAAATCTTTCTCTCTCACCTCATCGCTTACAAGCATCTGGTTCAAACTGCCAATATAGTGTGCTGCCGGCCACTTTTCCTGATTTCCATAAGATATGGGAGTGACACCAGCCGCTTTCAGCTTATCACACACTTCAATGAGCTCATCCCATGTAGCCGGTGCCTTCAGGCCGTTCTCTTCGAATATTTGTGTATTGTAGAAGAAAAGCTTGCAGTCAAGTCTGAATGGAATACCGTATGTAACACCATCCTTCGTATAGTTTACCAGCTGGGACTCCATAAGGGAATCTTTCCACTCCTTATCTGCTTCCAGGTATGGAGTAAGATCCATAATCAGGTTTTCTCTTAAAAACCGCTCCGAAAACTCGCCGCACCAGCTAAAGAAAATATCTGGAGCATCATTACCGCCAACCACTACTTTAATTTTCTCTTTGTATGGATCATTCTGGGCACTCTCAACTACAATGTCAATATCGGGATGCGCTTCCTCATATTCAGCAATCTTGCTTTCAATAAAGCCATTGAACGGTTCATCAGGAAATCTGTGGAAAAACTTTATGGTTTTCTTCGCTCCTGATGTCTGAGCAGCCTGAGTAACACCTGTGTCAGCTCCTGCCTCCAAAGAAGCCGTTGTGTCCTTCTTGTCATTACCGCCGCTGGGGGTAAATCCCGCACAAGCTGTAAGTGACATTGCCATGGTTCCTGCCAACAGGGCAGCCGCCGCTTTCTTAACAAACTTTCTCATAATAAACTCCTTTCGCCTCTTCATAATACTTTTTATATAATGCTTTACTCATTCTGAAACACTTTGCCAAACCCGAAGGATCCATCCTTCTGGCAGTTGCCTGCCGAGTAAACGGCTGCGCGGTACAGACTGGTTCTGACTGTCAAATCCTGATAGTCTGCAGCTGTCACTGTTCCTTTAGTTCCCGATGCTGCCGGGAAGTCCCTGGAGTCCTTCATGGCATCCACATAATTTATCAGGAAGCAGGTAATAAAGGAATCTCCCGCTCCCATGGTATCCACCGCCTCTACCAAACATGGTGACTGTTCATAGAGACGTCCGTCCACCATTACCAGCGCCCCCTTGGCTCCCCTGGTAGCAATAACAATATGTCTGCATCCGAATTTCCGAATCAGAGTCATCTGTTTCTCAATCTCGCTTCTGGGCATATCGCCGCAGGAGATGCTGGCACAGTCAACATATGGCGCACATTGTCTCAAATATTCCTCGTCTGCCCTGTCCGAAAAATCCATGGATACAAAGGATGATGCCTGGCGGAGCAACGGCAGCTCATCTTCTATATAACTGAAGATACTGGTATGTACAATGTCATAGCCGGCTATATAAGCCCTGTCCATTGCAGTCAGTTCCAGAGGATGTTCCCTTGACACTCCGCCTTTGTTTGAGCCGATGAACACCCGGTCCCCGTTGTCCAGACGCACCTCGGCATATCCGTTCTCTCCAGGATAAAAACGGCAGTGGGAGAGCTCCAGCCCAAGACCACGGATCGTATCATATACATGAGCGGCGGCCTCGTCATCTCCGAACACCCCCAGATAACCGGCCTCAATTCCGAACATCTTTGCATAGACTGCAAAATTCAATGCGTTTCCGCCCGGGTACATGGTGCGGATGTGCATATACTTATCCACCACGTTATCGCCCAATCCCAGTACTCTTAACATGTCCTCACCTCTTTGTTGATGTGTTTTAATTATCATGTAATCATTATATGACGTTATGTATATTTTGTAAACATAAAATGTGGTCCCATTCTAATTTTCGTATATTTAGCACATTAATTACGTATATTTTTGTGCTATTTATCCAAAAAAGCGAACTCCAATCGTCTGCACGCAAGGAATCCGCTTTATTAGTATACTTACCACTCACCATGGACTTCAAGTCAATACGTCATATAACCTCTCAACGCTTTGTAAAACAGAGGATGTGGGATCCACTCTGTATCTGCCGTCTGTTATCTCCAGAGACAGGTAACCTTTATAAGAATACCGTGAAAACTCTTCCAGATACCCTTTCATATCCAGAACTCCATCCCCCCATGCCAGGTGTCCTCTGGGAGCACCGTCGATAAAATGCACATGGACCAGTTGCTCCCCGAATACCTTCAGGTAATCCTCCGGCCGCTCACCTGCCAATACCATAGGAATTGTATCAATCATTGCCCCGATTGCCGGATGACTTAAATCCTCCATCATCCTCTTAAGAGTGGGCAGATTGTAGACCAGATTGCTTTCATCCCGGCGCAGCACCTCAAGGGCCAGTTTGATGCCGTAATCCCTGGCCATATCCCCCAGGGACATAAGACCTTCCCTGGCATATTTCCAGGCTTCATTTATATTACTATTATCCAGATATCCCCATCCAGTAGTCACCAGCATCTTATCCGTGCCTAATTCCGCTGCCGCACGCAGATTATCTTCGAAATACTTAAGACTGCGCCGCCTCTGTACCGTTGAGTCTGCCGCTAAATTCACAGGATAAATACATTGTTCGGGGGTATAGCACACCAGTGACAGGCCCCTTTCTTCAATCTGCTTTCTGACACGGCACACATCTGTGTACGTCATATCTTCCAAATGAAAATGCGGAGCTGCTCCCCACAGCTCCACATGCTCTACGCCGGCTCTGGCAGCGTCATCTAAGAATTTCTCCAGTGGATAATAGCCATATTGAATATTCATTACCGATATCTGGGATTTGCTGATTGTTATCATTCTCTATCCGCCTTTTCTCAAGCATTAACCATGACCGTCATCTTATAACGGTCCGGATTAATCACACTTTTACAATTATGGACAGGATTTCCCTCCCGATCATAGCTGACATCTTTTACATAAAGCAGGGGCTTGTCGAGATCCACGCCCAGATGCTTGTGCTCAATCTCATTGGCCTGGCATATTCCAATCCGCTTAATGCCATTGTCCATAATTGTCCCATTCTCCGCCAATATCTGATAGATGGAGCCTGTGAGATCATGCCCTAAAAGGTATGCGAAACGAGCCGGAAAGTGATTTTCCTCAAGCATAACGGGAATCCCGTCGCAGGTCCGCACCCGCACAATCTTAATAATTTTCTCATGTTCCTGAATCTTCAGTTCCTCTGCGTCCACCATGGTGGCCTCTGCCAGTTCCGCAGACACCAACTGTGCCCCGGCCGTGTTTCCCTCTGCCAGACAGCTCTGAGTAAATCCCATGAAACCATTGATATTACGGCAAAGCTTTTTCTGCGACACAAAAGTTCCTATGCCCTGGCGCTTTACCAATATCTCCTCCTCCACCAATAATTCCACGGCTTTACGTACTGTTATCCTGCTGACGTCATACTCCCTGCTCAACTCTATCTCAGTAGGTATCCTATCATTTTCTTTTAATTCTCCGTTGAGTATCTGATTCTGGATTACCTCCATCAGCTGCTGATACAAAGGGACGCTTGATTCCTTGTTCAGTTTTCCCATGATTCCGCCTCCATTGATTATGTCTGTATCATTATTATACGATACATGACCATATATAGCTTAAGTATACCATTGGGAAAGTATTCGTGCAACCGTTTCAAACATCCCTTTTCTCCTTGATTTCAATGCATTTTTGGAACTGCCAGCATACATTCTGAAGGGCCTGGTATTTTAGTAATCCAGCCTCCTATAATACCTTCTGATAGCCAAAGGATGCCGCCTGTTATACTCCAAATGCGTGGACACCCTCTGGAACGCAGAGCGCATCATAATCGGGCAGAGCATTCCCCTGAACTCGTCGCTGATCCCCTTAAGCTCAAACTCCTTGCTGTCAAACACAGTCACCTTG
>JAETTS010000119.1 GCA_021769025.1 Enterocloster bolteae | reverse complement strand
TACGATTATGGCCGGAAGCCGGGTCATTGGTTCCCGCTTGTCTTACCGCTTTGGAAAACCGGAGCAGGGAGATGTGGCAATCTTTGTTTTTGGCTATGATTGTAAGGAATGCGGTACTTCGTATCAGGAGACGCCGGAGGGAGTCTGTCCGGTATGTGGAAGAGCAGATAAAAAGAACTCGACGGTTTACTATGTGAAACGTGTGATTGGAATGCCGGGAGATGTCATCGATATCCGGGACGGTCATGTATACTTGAACAATTCGGAGACCCCGCTGGATGAGCCATATTTGGCGGAAGAGATGGAGACTCCTCAGGAACTTCACTATGAAGTACCGGAGGGCCACTATTTTATGATGGGAGATAACCGCAATTATTCGGCAGATGCTAGATTCTGGCGGTTTAGCTATATCAGTGAAGACAAGATGGTTGCAAAAGTTTTATTCCGGTATTTCCCAGGAATCGGTATGATTGAATAATGATGATGGAATAACCAATGTTATCTGGCAAAGAAAGGGAGCAGCCGCACCATTCCGGAGAGGAGGCACGACTGCTGTTCTTATGTCTAAAAAACTGTATACATGTCTGAAAGACAGTTTACAGACAGGACTTCAAAAACTCTACTTTGTCTAATTTCTCCCAGGGAAGATCCAGATCCGTTCTTCCGAAATGTCCGTAGGCCGCAGTCTGCTTATAGATGGGGCGTCTCAAATCCAGCATCTTGATGATTCCGGCCGGTCTTAAATCAAAGTTTTCACGGATGATTTCCACCAACCGTTCGTTGGACACCTTTCCGGTTCCAAAAGTGTCTACCATGACAGAGGTAGGATGAGCCACGCCGATGGCGTAGGACAGCTGAATCTCGCACTTGTCGGCCAGGCCGGCGGCCACAATATTCTTAGCCACATATCTGGCTGCGTAGGCTGCGGAGCGGTCTACCTTGGTGCAGTCCTTGCCGGAGAATGCGCCGCCGCCGTGCCGGGCATATCCGCCGTAGGTGTCTACGATAATCTTACGGCCGGTAAGACCACTGTCGCCGTGAGGGCCGCCGATGACGAAGCGTCCTGTGGGATTTACGAAAAATTTGGTATCATCATCCACCATCTCCTTAGGGAGAACCGGGTCAAAGACGTACTGTCTGATGTCCTTATGTATCTGCTTCTGGCTTACATCGCCGTCATGCTGGGTGGAAAGCACTACAGCATCCAGACGGACCGGCTTGCCAGCCTCATCGTATTCTACAGTCACCTGGGTCTTGCCGTCGGGACGGAGATAGGAAAGGGTGCCGTCCTTGCGGACTTTGGTAAGCTGAAGGGCCAACTTGTGGGCCAGGGCGATGGGATAGGGCATGTACTCTGGGGTCTCGTTGCTGGCATAGCCAAACATCATACCCTGGTCGCCAGCGCCGATGGCATCAATCTCTGCGTCGCTCATCTTGTTTTCTTTGGCTTCCAGCGCCTTATCCACACCCAGAGCGATGTCGGCAGACTGCTCGTCAATGGCAGTGATAACGCCGCAGGTGTTGCAGTCAAAGCCATATTCGGCCTTGTCGTAACCGATTTCACGGATGGTGTCCCGAACTACCTTCTGGATATCCACGTATGCTTTGGTGGTAATCTCACCCATAACCATGACGATACCAGTGGTGGTAGCTGTCTCACAGGCCACACGGCTCATAGGGTCCTGCTCCAGCATGGCATCCAGAATAGCGTCGGAAATCTGGTCGCACATCTTATCCGGATGGCCTTCGGTTACAGATTCTGAGGTAAACAATAATTTCTCCATAAAAATTCCTCCTAATGTAATCAATGCGTTAATCTATGGGTAACAGGCAAAAAGAAAAGTCCGTAGCGAACTGCGGACTTGATATCATGCAATCAAATCCTCTTATCGTTCGATTTCTCGCTCAGGTTGGCACCTTCCTTCCTCGCTGGCAGTTTTGCTGCCAGTGGCCCGGGGTTGCCGTGACTTCACAGATCCTTTGTATCTCCATCACTCTGAATAAGGGATAATTACGTACTTTTCAATTTTAACTTACAGGATAATTTTACTGAATTGGGAGTAGCTTGTCAAGTTACTTGTGAAAATTTATTTTTCTAAATTGAATCACGGCATCGTGTCCAAACAGGGCGTATTGTCCGCCTGTCTGCTGGTATAGGCCGCACAGGAGCTTGAATATGGTTGTTTTTCCTTCTCCGGAGCCGCCTACAAAGGCGATTTGCTGGCCGGCGCCTATGGTGAAGGTCATATGGTTTATAACGGGACGGCCCTGGCCTGGGGTGTAGGAAAAATCTACGTTGTTCCACTGGATGGCAGGTATTTCTTTTTGGTTTTCTGGTATCTTGGTGATATGGCCGCTGGTTCGTTCTCCTGGCTGGTGCTGGATTTTTTGTATGCATTTTAGGGAGACGGAGGCTTCTCGTATATCGCTGGCGCAGAAGACAATGTCGCTGATGGGGTACAGAATCCGGTTGAGAATTAGGATAAAGGCGAGCATGTCTCCTATGGTGATTCTGCCCCGGGTGATTTCGGCCAGCTTTTTTGACAGTCTGTCTGCTGCTGCCAGCATGATGGGGTAACCGGCGAAGAGTACTGCAATCAGCAGGGTATCCATTTGTATTAAGTATATGGTGGCTGTGGCTACGGTTATAGTGTTTGCAAGGAGATTGGGGAGGGTTTCGGCGAAGAAGCGGCCCATCTCTCCGATATCGGATATTAGTCTTGTAAGAATGCTTCCGGTTCCTTTTTCGTCGAAACAGGAGTAGGGTAACTGGAGCAGGTGGTTTCCAAGGGACAGGCGTACGTCCCGCTGTACCATGGAGCTGTAGTATTTTCCGGAAATGGCTTTTGTATATGCGCACAGGGTTCCGAACCCAATCATTTTAAGAAGGGGTGCCAGAATGGGGGAGAGGGATATGGTCTGCCCGGTAAGCAGCTGGTCTGCGGTGGCGGCGATGTAATTGTTTCCGGCCAGGATGGTTTTATTTTAGGAGCACAGGAGGGACAATAGCAGCAGCGGGCTGTTGTGCAGGGCGGCTTTTACCATGTTGCGGTTCCCTCCATCCATACTTTGGCATCGGGATTTAGGGTGTCTTTTTTAATGGTGCCCATGATGTGGCAGGGATGGTGTTTTTTTATGATATGTAGGGCTCTGGCACACTGGCTGGGATTACAAGGAGCATGCCGATGCCCAGTGAGGAGTTTTCAAGGAAGCATTGTCTGTTCATCATGCCTAAGCTGTATAGATACTGGAACAGGGAGCGGTTCAGGCTGAATATGCCGTGGAGAAGCTGTTGTTCTTTTAGTTCCTGGATTACGTTTGTGTAGGAGGTGTTGGGTTTCATCAGTTGGTCCATAAGGGTGGTTTGGCGGTCAATCCTGGCATACAGGATGTCTGGTTTCCGGTCGATGATTATTTTTATGAAGGGGTAGCTTAGGGATGATATGCCGTCCATGGCCAGCCCTATGATGGTGTCGCCTTCTGTTATCTGGTCGCCTGTTATGATTGTCTTTTTGTCGGCGATGCCGATGGCGGAGGCGTTCAGGTTGTATTGGCTTACAGGGTAATTGACGGCCTATGCGGCCACTTCCAGCCCTGCGAATGTGATGTTGTCTTTTTCGCAGGCGTGTTTGAAGGCTTCTCCCATGAGACGGATTTGGCCGCTGTCGTTGTTTCCGCAGACCATGTGTGTGTGCAGGAGAAGGGATTTTATTCCGAAGCGTGCCAGGTTGTTGGATGTGCTTGCCGCCAAATCGGTGCAGATTTCCTGGTCATAGCCGTTTTCCATGGCGAATCGTTCTTTGGAGCCTGGAACGTGGTTTGCCAGTACGTACACGGGGTCTTCCATGCCTGTGGTATCTGGTTTGAAGAATATGGGGTCAATGTATTTGGCGTGAAGCAGGGTTTTGTCTTTGGCAATAAGGCTGTTCAGTCGTTCTTTTATGGTGTAAAGTTTCTGGATATCTAAACCGGTATCGATGTAGCGGATGACTTTCTATTCTTCTTTAAGTCCGCTTAACAGGGAATCTACGGTGGTTTCCAGGATTTGGGCAATGTGGTATATTATGTCTACAGAGGGCAGGCTGATTCCTTGTTCCCACCTGGAGACGGCCTGGTAGGAGACGTGGAGCAGGTCTGCCAGTTGTTTCTGGGTCATTCCTTTTTGTTTTCTCTGTTCGGATATGGCTTTTCCGACTTTTTGTTTGTCCAGCATGGGGGCCTCCGGTTTTTGAAAACTTATATGTTTGTAATTTTATCACAGGGGAGGGATGGTGGCAATCAATGAAATATTGAGATGGGGGAGGGACTCAATTAGAATGGGGAATCTGCATGTGTGGGGATTTTTGTTGTGCCGGAAGGGTATGGAAAAATCTTGGATTGTATGGTAACATAGGGGTGGAAGGGAAATTTGCGGTGAAAAGGATAATACCATTTATGAAAAAACTAATTCAACTATATTGGAAGAATTCTATCCTGCAGTTTTTGGTATCATATATTTTGATTCTTGTGTTTCCCCTTTTTATCATCAGCTTTGGGTTTCAGAAGGCGTTTCGGATTGTGGAGAATGATTTGAAGGATTCTCAGATTGACATGCTGGGGCATAGTGCGGATATTATTGGAAATCAGTTAAGGACCATTGAGAATATGGCGCTGCAGACCTCCCAGGACAGCGACATCCAGGCGTTTGCGGATGTGAACCGGGGGGACAGGGGATATATTATGACGGCTATGGGTGCGTTGGACAATTTCTCCATGTATGGAAATTATCAGAACATGGAGCTTTTGGGAGATGCTTACATCTATTTTCAGGGAATGGATCTGGTGCTGTATGACGGAACCTACTATCAGCCTGAGATTTTCCGCAAATACCTGGGCACCTGGGGAGTAACTGAGGAGGAGTGGCGCAGCGGCACCATATCTCCTGCTTTGTGGTATCCGGAATACCATAAGTCAGGGGACAGCTTTGAATACATATTTCCATTTTCCAGAAGTTTAAACGGGGAAAACAGAGGCGTGATTGTCTACCGGATGAACAAGCGTGTCCTGGAAGATATGTTTGATTTTGAAAATTTTTACCGGAATGACGGCGTTATGCTGCAGATTTTGGACCAGAGCGGAACTCCTCTTTGGACCTCCAACACCATGGAGGTGACTCCGGACATCCATATGGAGGCCCTTCACGAGAATGAATTCCAGGCTCAGAAGGGGCTGGGGGTGGTTTCGGTCCGGGACAGCCGCTTAAATTGGACGTATGTGCTGGCGGTGCCGGAGAAGCAGGCCATGTATCAGCTGGGGTTATTGAAGACTCTGGTGACAGTGCTGTCTGTGGTGGCGGTTCTGGGGGGAATCGTGTATTCGATTCTCATGGCGGTGTGGAAGGGAAGGCCGATTAATGAGGTGTTCCGGATTTTGTCTGCCAACGGAGGGGAGAGTTATACGTATCAGAACCTGGGCACAGCGGTGACAAGGCTGGTGACCAACCATCAGGAGGTTCTGGAGAAGCTGGAGAGGGAGAAGCCGTTTATGCAGGTGGCTTTTTTTCAGGACCTTCTTCAGGCGGAGTATGGCAATGAGGAGCAAATCAGGCTGGCGGCCCGGAAGGCGGGCATCCAGATTGAGGGGCAGGTCTGCCAGGTTGCTTTGTTCCAGATTTTTTCCGGAAACGATATTTATATGGTAGATGAACAGACTTTAAATGAGGGCCATGTTATCTCCAAACTGCTGGAAGATTATGTAAGCAGGCACTGGCAGCGGAACGTCTGGTTCCATAAGCGGAATTATAAGACGGTTATGGCAATTTTCTCTCTCAATGATATAGGGGAAGACTGCCGCCAGATAATCGAAAATTCCAGGGATTGGATGAGGAAAGAGTGCCAGGTGGAGGTCAGCTGGGGAATCGGCGAACCCTGTGAGGACCTGACGTTAATCTGGCGTTCTCTGGAGGAAGCCAGAATTGCGCTGGAGCATGTGAGCCAGCAGTATCCGGTGGTAAGTTATAATTCCAGCCTTGTGAATGTGGAGGAATATTATCTTCCTCAGGCTGCCCGGGAAAGGCTGGTGGAGTCTATCAGCTCCGGGCAGAGAAGAGAGGCCGATGAGCTTTTAGAGCTGTTAGAGCGAGAAAACTGTACAAATCGGCAGCTGAGCCGTTCCCAGTTTTTAAAGCTGAGCCGGGAGCTGGCGGATATCCTTGCCGGTGTGCAGAAATCGGAGACCTCTGCCACGGAAGCGGTCATCAGCCTGAATGAGGTTTTGATGGCTCCGGAGATTTCGAAGCAGGAGTATTTCAACCGGTACCGCCCGCTCTGCCGGAGGGTCTGCAGTGAGAATGGGGAGAGGAAGCGGATACGGAAGGGGCAGCTGATTGAGGAGATTATGGAGTATCTGAGGGAGCATTACAGTGATGCGGACCTGGGGCTTGCCAAGGTGGGGACGTTGTACCAGCTGTCTGAGGGGTATTTATCCGGGGTGTTTAAGGAGCAGGCAGGAGTAAACTTCGGGGATTTTCTGGAGCAGGTGCGCATTAATAAGGCCTGTGAGCTGCTGTTGGACAAGTCTCTCACCGTGAACCAGGTGTCGGAGATGGTGGGGTACAACAGTGTCCAGTCCTTCCGGCGGGCGTTTAAGCGTGTCCGGGGTATGAGCCCTAAGGAGGCCAGGGGGCTGTAAGCGCTGGTATATAAGGATTTTGTGGGAAAGGGAACCATTTTTCGGAGAGGAAGAATGGTTCTTTTTTTAGAACATTTTTTCACGTATGAAAAAGTGCCTCTTATTTTGCCGGGGATGGGATGGTATGCTATAGGGGAACTTATAGTTCCGGAATGTATAGGAGGAGTGCCGGGGAACATGAGCCGCCGACGGGGGGCGTGGAGGGTTTTTAAGGGTACTCGAAATAATGAATGTATTTTCGGAGTTTCTTTTGTGCCTGCGTATGAGGGAAAAGCGTCTGTAAGGGTGGGGCAGGAGAGGTTTGGGGAGTACATAGTAAGTTAAGGAGGAGGATGCGTCATGAGCAAAAAGGGAAGAAAGCAGGCGGCTGGCAGGGGTTCTGCCAGTTCTGTGCCTCTTCGCACGCAGATATACCATTACCGCTGGTTTTATGCCATGTTTTTTCCGGTATTTTTATGTACGCTTTTGTTTGCGTATTTCCCAATGGCCGGGATTCTGTATGCGTTTACGGAGTACACGCCGTTTACGGAGCCGGTGTTTGTCGGGTTTGAGAACTTTAAAACGTTGTTTCAGAGTCCGGCGTTCTGGAGGGCGTTTAAGAACACGCTTCAGATTAGTATTGTGAACTTGCTTTTGAGTATGGTGTTCAGCGTGGGATTGGCGCTTTTGATTGATGAAATTAAGTCTGTAAGGTTTCGGAAGGTGACGCAGACAGTAATCTACATCCCGCATTTTATTTCCT
>JAETTS010000118.1 GCA_021769025.1 Enterocloster bolteae | reverse complement strand
ATTGTAGATTGCATTGGCATTGCCAGAAAAACCGTGGGAATCGTAAAGCAGAACATTGTCTTTGCCATCGGCGTGAAGATTCTGGTGTTAATCTTAGTGGCTTTTGGAAAGGCATCCATGTGGGCCGGTGTGTTTGGGGATGTGGGAGTGTCGGTTCTGGCGATCCTGAATGCAATTCGGGCCCTGAATTATAAAAAGTAACTGTACTCATTTTAAACGATTTTTTACCGGATATAGCAGATCCAGCTGCATTCCTTCCGGCTCCGTATCCGGAAGCGTAACATGATTGACATAGTTTAGGTGTTCTTCCAGCAATCCCCACATACACTCGTGTCCTTTCGTATGGTTGTTCCCCTCATAGTTGGGATTCGTTTGAACCCATTCATCCAACCATCCCCATTCCTCGAAATTTCCAAAGGGAATCATGTGGGCGGCATACTGGCCGCCCTCAAAGTGCTTTTTTATGATGGGGGCAGGGACTTCCATATCGTCGGGGATCGTTACCCATACTTCATACCCGTGATAGCCAGTTTCATCAACCGGGTTGGGTGCGTTAAAGCCAAAGTGCCGCGTATCCGGCTTTTTTCTGATCAGCCCGCTTTCTAAGACGAATTTGTCCATCACCTGATGGCAATGGATTTCAGGATCGTCTCCCACATAGCGATAGGATGCCACCGTAGCTGGCGGCAGATACACAATGCGGACATCTTTGTCAGTCAGTTTACTTAACTGTTCGTTGGCTTTGTTTAAATCTTCCATTGACATTTTCTCCTTAAAATTTATTTTTGTAACCGAAAGAAAATCAACAATTTCCAAAAGGCGTTTATCATCAAGCAGTGTGAGTTCTGCATCATTGAGTTTCAACTTTTCCAGAAAGGGTTTGAGGATACGCTTAATTGTGGATAAGGCAGTGATTTCATCCTCTATCTCAGAAAGCTTTTGTTCAAAGCATTGGATCGCCAGCTTTTTGTCGTTGCTTGCCAATATCTGTGCAATCTGCTTAAGGGGTATCCTGAGTTTTCGCAGGAGGATGATCTGTCTTAGCCGGATAAGGGTATCTTCGTCGTATGTGCGGTATGCAAACCCTTCTTTTTTCAGAGACGAGATTAATCCCATCTGCTCATAGTAGCGAAGTGTCCGGGTAGATAGAGAAAATCGTTTAGACACTTGAGTAATCGATAGCAATTCCATTTAAGAAGCCTCCTTTCGATCCCAGTATATCATTTGACGCGGCGTCAAAGTCAATACCATTTTTTGTATGGGGGCAGATATTTTTGAATATAAAATAGTTCTTATGAATCCATCATGATGCAATGAAATAAAAAGGAGAGCCAAGGCACTAGTGAAAATAATCAATGAATTCAAAAAGTAAGAGGGAAAGGATTGACAAATCACCAGCGGCCTGTTATGATTCAACTCATGGAACGAGGATGTTGCATAAAGGTCATTGGAAACAATGACCTTTCGCAATGTCCTCTTTACGTTTCAGCCCAATGTGTGTTAAACTATAATATAGGAGTAACCAGGAGGAGAAATCATGAGCAAATACAGGAAAGAAGATATTTTCCGGATTGCAGAGGAGGAAGATGTAGAATTTATCCGGCTTCAGTTTGCAGATATGTTTGGAATGATAAAGAATGTGGCGATCACATCCGGCCAGCTTAGCAAAGCCCTGGACAACCGCTGTATGTTCGACGGCTCTGCCATTGAAGGGTTTGTAAGGTCGGGGGAATCGGATATGTATCTGTATCCGGATCTGGATACGTTTGCCATCTATCCCTGGAGGCCCCAGCAAGGCAAGGTGGCCCGTCTGATCTGCGATGTCCATTGCCCGGACGGCACTCCTTTCGAGGGGGATCCCCGCTATGTATTAAAAAAGGTCTTAAAGGCCGCACAGGATATGGGTTACTATTTTAATGTAGGACCGGAATGTGAATTCTTCCTGTTCCATACAGACGAGGAAGGAAAGCCTACCACCAATACCCATGAGACGGCAGGATACTTTGACGTAGGCCCCATTGATCTGGCAGAAAATGTGCGGCGGGATATCGTACTGAACCTGGAGGGGATGGGGTTTGAGATTGAGTCTTCCCACCATGAGATCGCCCCGGCCCAGCATGAGGTGGATTTTCAGTATGAGAAAGGACTTAGAGCGGCGGATAATATTCTTACGTTCAAGATGGCGGTGAAAACCATTGCCAAGCGTCATGGGCTTCACGCTACCTTTATGCCCAAGCCTAAGGCAGGGGTCAATGGCTCTGGTATGCATATCAATATGTCCCTGGAGGATAAGGAAGGAAAGAATCTGTTCGAAGACCCGTTGGATCAGATGGGACTGAGCAGGCTGGCCTACCAGTTTATGGCAGGAATTCTTGCACACATCAAACCTATGACCATATTAACCAATCCGTTGGTGAATTCCTACAAGCGGCTGATTCCAGGATACGATGCTCCGGTCTACATCGCCTGGTCGCCGGCAGCCAACCGGGGGCAGCTGATTCGGATTCCTTCCACCAGAGGCTCCAGCACCAGAATCGAGTTACGGAGCCCGGACTCGGCTATGAACCCTTATCTGGCTTTGGCTGCATGCCTGGCCGCCGGCTTAGACGGAATCCAGAAGCAGATGGAACCGCCCAAAGCCATTTACCAAAATGTGTTTACCATGTCCCAGGAAGAACTGAAAAAGGAGGGGATCTGTCATTTGCCGGAGACGCTGGGAGAGGCCATCGAGGAGTTTGAGAAGGATAACTTTTTAAAAGAAGTCTTGGGGAAGCATGTTTACACCAAATATCTGGAGGCAAAGAAAGAGGAGTGGAACGAATTCCGCTATCAAGTGACTGACTGGGAGATTGGGGAATACCTGTATAAATTTTAAAAAGGCAGCTTCTCCCCACAATGTTGCAGACAGCAGGCTTGGAGGTGGGATATGTGACCAATATCGTTGTGGCCTTTTCCAAATGGGAAGATGGGAAAAGTATTAAACATATACTTGTAAAGAATGGATTTCAGGTAGTTGCCGTCTGTACTTCGGGTGCCCAGACCCTCAGCAATCTGGAGGGCTTAAACGGAGGAATCGTAGTCTGCGGATATCGCTTTGAAGATATGATGTTTCAGGAATTGTGTGAATACATGCCAAGGGGGTTTCAGATGCTTCTGGTGGCATCAGCAGCCCGGATCGGAGAACGTTCCATCCAGGATGTGGTCTATCTTCCGATGCCTCTTAAGGTACACGATCTGGTTACCACGCTGGAAATGATGTGCGAAAGCCAGCGGCAGGAGAGGAAAAAGCAGAAGAAAGCGCCTACAGAGCGCAGTGGGCAGGATCGGCAGCTGATCCAGGAGGCCAAGGCTCTTCTTATGGAACGAAACCATATGACTGAGAGCGAGGCCCACCGTTACATACAGAAATGCAGTATGGACAGCGGAACCAATATGGTGGAGACAGCGCAGATGGTGATCAGTTTAAACCAGATATAACCGTTTAAACGTTGCCGAAATGGCGGAATGCCTTATTATGAAAAAATAAAGGGTGAATGTATGAAGTTTACAAAGATGCATGGTGTGGGAAATGACTATATTTATGTCAACTGTTTTACGGAGAAGATGGAGAATCCTGAGGAGACGGCTGTCAAGCTAAGCCGCCGGCATTTCGGTATCGGGTCTGATGGCCTGATTCTCATAGGGCCGTCAGATAAAGGGGACTGCCGGATGCGCATATTCAACGCAGACGGTTCCGAAGCAATGATGTGCGGCAATGCCATCCGTTGCGTGGGAAAATACCTATATGAGCATGGGATTGTTCAGAGAAGCACAGTGACCGTGGAGACCTTAGGCGGCATCAAGAATCTGGAACTGACGGTTGAAGGCGGGAAGGTACCTTTTGTGACTGTGGATATGGGAGAACCTCAGCTGACCTCAGAACTTCCGGAGCCTATTACTGTAGACAGGCAGCAGTATGAGTTTGTAGGGATTTCTGTAGGAAATCCTCACGCAGTGTATTTCATGGATGAGATCGACTCACTGGATCTTCAGAAGATAGGGCCGTCCTTTGAGAGCCACAGCCGTTTTCCGGATCGGGTGAACTCAGAATTTGTGCAGGTGGTGGATGAAGGCCACATTCGTATGCGGGTGTGGGAGAGAGGAAGCGGCGAGACCTTGGGGTGCGGAACCGGGGCTACGGCCAGTGTCATAGCGTGTATTCTGATGGGATATACAGGCAATACCGTGGAGGTGACTCTAAAGGGGGGAACCTTGACTATCCGCTGGGACAGGGAACGAAAAAAGGCCTATATGACAGGGGAGGCTGTGGAAGTGTTCCATGGGGAAGTAGATTTGTAAGACGGATCATAAAAAAGGACAGGAGATAAGATCATGTTTCAGGTAAATGAAAATTATTTAAAATTGCCAGGAAGTTATTTGTTTTCCACCATAGGAAAAAAGGTGAAGGCGTATACCAAGGCCAATCCGGATAAATCCATTATCCGATTGGGAATCGGTGATGTGACTCAGCCCCTTGCTCCGGCCATTATACAGGCGATGCATGATGCGGTAGACGAGATGGCTGTGGCAGAGACATTCCACGGGTACGCTCCGGACTTAGGATATGAGTTTTTGAGGAATGCTATCGCAAAGCAGGATTATCAGGACAGAGGATGCCACATAGAAGCAGATGAGATTTTCATCTCTGACGGTGCGAAAAGCGATTGTGGCAACATGCAGGAAGTGTTTGCCGCCGACAGCCGTATCGCAGTCTGCGACCCGGTGTATCCGGTTTATGTGGATTCCAATGTGATGGCGGGCAGGACGGGAACCTACGATGAGGCTTCAGGGACATGGAGCAATGTGATCTACATGCCCTGTACGGCAGACAATGGCTTCGTGCCAGAACTTCCGGACGAGATTCCGGATTTGATCTATCTGTGTGTTCCCAACAACCCTACTGGCACCACATTGACCAGAGGGCAGTTAAAGGTGTGGGTGGATTATGCCAATCGTGTGGGGGCAGTGATTCTCTACGATGCCGCCTATGAGGCATATATTGCACAGGATGATGTGCCTCACAGCATTTTTGAGATCCAGGGGGCCAGAACCTGTGCCATTGAATTCCGCTCTTTCTCCAAGAATGCAGGGTTTACCGGGGTGCGCCTTGGCTTTTCGGTTGTCCCCAAGGATTTGAAATGCGGGGATGTGATGGTACACAGCCTGTGGGCCAGGAGACATGGGACCAAGTTTAACGGTGCGCCGTACATCATCCAGAAGGCGGCTATGGCAGTGTACTCAGAGGAGGGAAAGACACAGATCAAAGATCAGGTGGCTTACTACATGAGAAATGCCAAGGTGATCTATGACGGATTAAGTTCTGTGGGATATGAGGTTTATGGTGGCGTCAATGCTCCTTATATCTGGCTGAAGGTGCCGGATGGTATGACTTCCTGGGATTTCTTTGATTACCTTTTGGAAAAGGCAGGTGTGGTGGGGACGCCTGGCAGCGGGTTCGGCCCAAGCGGAGAGGGGTATTTCCGTCTGACTGCCTTTGGAACCTATGAGAATACGGTTGCGGCTGTGGATCGGATCAAACAGCTGAAAGGACTATAGAAAAGGATAAATGGTGCAGGCTCATGAGTACCCAAAAGCGTGGGGCAAAAAAATATGAAATCGATATGTGCAGCGGACCGATTTTGTCGAAGTTGATTGTATTTGCATTTCCGCTGATGCTGTCTGGAATTTTGCAGCTGCTATTTAATGCAGCGGATATTATTGTGGTAGGCCGGTTTGCCGGGAGCGAGTCTCTGGCAGCGGTAGGTTCCACATCTTCGCTTATCAATCTTCTGACCAATGTGTTTATCGGGCTTTCGGTGGGGGCCAATGTATTGGTTGCCCGCTACTATGGCTCTCAGAGCAGAAAAGATCTGGAAGAGACAGTTCATACCTCTATGGTGATCGCAGTGGCAGGTGGTGCCGTACTGGTTGTCATAGGCCTTTCTCTGGCAGCGCCTCTTTTGGAAATGATGGGGACACCGGAGGACGTACTGCCACTGTCAGTGCTATACATGCGGATTTTCTTTGTGGGAATGCCGGCTACTCTGCTTTATAACTTTGGCAGCGCAGTTTTGAGGGCAGTGGGAGATACCAGGAGGCCGCTGTATTTTCTGCTTGCAGCAGGAATCATTAATGTGATTTTGAATTTAATCTTTGTCATCGCGTTTTCCATGGGGGTGGCAGGGGTTGCCCTTGCCACTGTGGCTTCCCAGTGCATTTCCGCGTGTCTCATTGTCCGCTGCCTGATGAAGTCCGAGGCGGAATACCGGCTGTCTCCAAAGAAGCTTCGGCTGGTGCGGGACAAGATGAGATCGATTGTAAGGATCGGGCTCCCAGCCGGGCTTCAGGGGGCTATCTTTTCCATATCCAATGTACTGATTCAGTCTTCGGTGAATTCTTTTGGCTCCGTGGCTATGGCAGGGAATACGGCAGCCGCTAATATTGAGGGCTTTGTGTATACCGGAATGAATTCGGTCTATCAGACAGCCTTAAGCTTCGGCAGCCAGAACTTTGGCGCAAAGAATTATAAGCGGATGGCCAGGATTCAGGTGTATTGTCTGGGGTTGGTAACCGTTATCGGGGTGGTCATGGGAACCGGAGCCGTGTTGTTTGGCAGGCAGCTTTTGGGGATTTACTCGTCGGATCAGACGGTTATCCAGTATGGTGTTAAGAGGCTTACGATTATCTGTACGCCATACTTTGTCTGCGGCATGATGGATGTGATGGTGGGAGGATTGCGGGGAATGGGGTGCTCGGTCCTTCCCATGATTGTGTCTCTGACCGGGGCGTGTGCATTGCGGGTGGTCTGGATCTATACGGTGTTTGCCCTGAACCGGACCCTGGAGGTCTTGTATATCTCTTATCCGGTATCCTGGGCCATTACCTTTCTGGCCCATGTGGCTACCTATCTTATCGTGAGGAAACGAATGGGGTATCGGTAGCCGGTGAAAGGCTTTACACCCGTGGTGCGGTTTGATATAATGATGGTATCTTAGTGAAATAGCTCTTTTATAGAGATGAGGTGGGAATATGCCAAATAGCGAGAAAGAAATTAACTGCAATCTGTTTGACCAGTTAACGATTTTGGAGGATTTAGAACGGGTGGCAAAGAGAACCAATGCCCAGGAGGTATTGGCTGAAATTGACATTAAGAGAAGGCAGATTGAGAGGAAACTTTATCAAAAGCCTCCCCTGACAGGAAACTAAGGCAAGAAGGGGGCAAAAATCAGGCAGAAAGGAGAGGGGAAAAGGGATGTCGGTAAACAGATATGTGGAGGAAGAGGGGATACAGTATCATCTTCGGATAAAAAAGGGCCAGGTGGGACGGTATGTGATCCTCCCGGGTGACCCGAAGCGTTGCGCGAAGATTGCGG
>JAETTS010000117.1 GCA_021769025.1 Enterocloster bolteae | reverse complement strand
TATGTTTTTATCATTACTCTTTGAGATAGGAGGATTTATTTATGGGTAAGGATGCAAAAACTGGAAAGACTCCCAGTAAAGATTCCTTGAGGCGGCGGAAAACGTTAGTTGCATATTCCTTTATTTTGCCAAACTTGATCGGCTTCTTTGTTTTTACGTTTGTGCCGATTGTATTTTCTTTATTGCTTAGCTTTTGTGAGTGGGATTCCGGCAATCCCATCAAATTTGTAGGACTTGAAAACTTTATCTATATGTTCAGCAGGGACAATAGCTTTTGGATCTCCCTGAAGAATACGATTTACTATACAGTAGTGACGGTTCCGGTTACTTTGGCGTTATCCCTGTTCCTGGCGATTCTGATGAACAAGCCCCTTAAGGGACGTGTATTTTTCCGTTCAGTGCTGTTCTTCCCTTATGTGGCTTCCCTGGTGGCAATCGCTGTTGTGTGGATGGCCTTGTTCAATCCGGACAGAGGACCTGTCAATGGAATTTTGATGTCTTTGGGAGTTTCTAACCCTCCAAGATGGGCAGCGTCTACTACATGGGCTCTGCCTACGATCATCGGCCTGACCGTATGGAAAGGTATGGGATACTATATGATCGTTTATCTGGCAGCCCTTCAGGGTGTTTCCAGAGAACTATATGAAGCGGCTTCCCTGGATGGTGCCAATGGCTGGCAGCAGTTTAAGAGCATCACCTGGCCTTGCGTGACACCTACCACGTTCTATATTTTGGTGCTTTTGATGGTATCTACCTTTAAATCCTATGATACCATGTATATCACCACACAGGGAGGACCAGGAGAGGCTACCAAGGTTTTGGCATACCACATCTACAATACAGCCTTTGTCAGCTCCAAGTTCGGCTATGCAAGTGCTATTGCCATGGTGCTTTTGGTGATTATTATCACAATTACGCTGATTCAGTTCAAGTTTGAGAAGAGATTCACAAGCTATCTGTAAAGGAGGGGGAATCATGACTAGTAGTAAAAAAACCACAGGCGCAATCATCCGCACGGTGTTGATGTATGTTGCACTTATTATTATGGCTTGTATCATGCTGGTTCCCTTTGCGTGGATGTTATCGGCATCTTTGAAGCTGGAAAAAGATGTATTCTCATTCCCTATTAAGTGGATTCCGACAGACCCACAGTGGAACAACTACAAGGAAATCTGGAATAAGGTTCCGCTTTTGACAGGTTTCTTCAACACCACAAAACTAACATTATGCACTACCGTACTTCAGTTGATAACTTCCAGCTTTGCTGCCTATGCATTTGCCAAGCTGGAATTCAAGGGAAGGGATACCATCTTCATGATGTATGTTATGACAATCTCCATTCCCTGGCAAGTATACATGGTTCCTCAGTTTAAGATGATGACATTTTTCGGCCTTACAGACAGCCATCTTGGATTGATACTGATGCATGCATTTACTGCTACTGGCGTGTTCCTGATGCGACAGTTCTTTATGGGAATCCCTACAGAACTTTTGGAGGCGGCCAGGATTGACGGCTTAAATGAGTATGGGATTTGGGCCAGGCTGATGCTGCCGTTGTCCAAACCAGCCATCGCTACTTTGTGTATCACCTCCTTTACGTTTGAGTGGAATGATTTTATGGGGCCGTTGATCTACTTATCTTCTTCCAGCAAGAAGACTGTACAGCTGATGCTGAGAATGTTCAATACCCAGTATTCATCCAACTATGCTCAGATTATGGCAGCGGCTACGGTAGCTTTGATCCCGGTATTGATCCTCTTTGTATTCCTGCAGAGATATTTCGTGGAAGGTATTGCAAGTTCTGGTATTAAGGGTTAGAATAGTAAGACAGGCATAAAAGGTATCTGGTCACGCACAGAGAGATTAAGGGCATCCGTGTGCAGAATGGAGGGACAATGAAATATTCATTATTTACCGTAAGTGTTCCGGAGATGAATCTGGAGCAGGTTCTGGAGAAGTTAAAAGAGAATGGTTATGACGGTGTGGATTGGCGTGTGACAGCGATTCCGACAGACCCGGAGATCCTGGCTGAGAAACCGTCCTACTGGAGGAATAATCTATGTACCATTGATATTGACAAGGTAGAGGAGCAGGCAGAGGAGATTCGTGATCTGACAGCCAAATATGGTTTGGAGATCAATGCCCTTGCGACTTACCTGGATTGTTCCACAGATCCGGTGAAGATTGAGAGTTGCATGATTGCAGCGAAAAAGATGGGATGCAACAGAATCCGTGTCAATGCACTGAGATATGACAAGGAGAAAGGATACACCCAATTATTTGCGGAGGCAGTTGCAGGATTTAAGAAGGTAGAGGATTTGGCGAAGAAGCATAATGTAAAGGCGGATTTTGAGATGCATCACGGAACCATTACAGCTTCCGCCAGTGCAGCCCGTCGCCTGGCTTCCTACTTTGATCCCAAGTATATCGGCGTGATCTATGACACAGGGAACATCATCTACGAGGGTTTTGAAGAATATCAGATGGCGCTTGAGGTTCTTGGGCCATATCTGGATCTGGTTCATGTAAAGAACGCCATGTGGGTAAAGAAGGAAGTTGATGGGAAAGAAAAGTATGCGGCGGACTGGGCTCCATTTACAGACGGGCATGCAGATTTCGAACGATGCTTCAAGGCGCTTAAGGCAGTGGGATATGACGGATATGTAACGTTCGAAGATTTCTCTTCCGCTGAGACTTCTGAAGAGAAGATAAAAAATGATCTTACGTTTATCAAAAAAATTGTTGAATCCGTAGAGTAATGCATTGGAGAGATTGGTGTAGTTTCTATAGTAAAATTACATCAATCTTTCTGCATAATAGGGAATAAACTGAAAGATACAAAAAGGAGACAGGAAATCATGATTAGAACATTTTGTACCAACAGGATACGAAAGACCACAGAATTAAGCGGATGCTTATGGAAGTTTTCCCCTTGCTCCGGAGAATTGGCAGGAAAGTCTTACCCTGTGGCGGTACCATGCTGCTGGGAGAGTCTCCCGGATTTTTCGGCATACCGGGGAGTAGGTGTATTCACCAGGGAGTTTTACGCCAAGGGAACCATTCGCCTGGTATTTAAAGGTGTCAGCCATACGGCGAAGGTATGTGTGGATGGCAACCAGGTAGGAAGCCACTACAATGCTTTTACCCCTTTTTCCATCGTGGTAAAAGGACTGGCGGAAGGCTCCCATAAATTGGAGGTCTATGCAGACAATACGTTTAGTGAGGACAGTGCGCTTCATGTTCCCAATGATTACATGAGTTATGGAGGAATCTCCAGAGGAGTTGTGCTGGAGGAACTGGAGGAAGCATACATCGAGTATGTCCATGGAGTCCCGGTAAAAGAAGAGAATGGCTGGAAGGTAAAAACAGCTGTGAAGGTCAATTCCGTATCGGAGGAAGACCGGGCATATAAACTGGCGGTACAGGTGGAAGGCCAGGACGTAGTGACAGAGGAAGTGATACTGAAAGCAGGTCAGGAGGTTGTGATCGAAAAGGAAATAAAGGCAGTGGATGTGGAGACATGGGAGATCGAGCATCCCACGCTGTACCAGATTTCAGCAGTGCTTATTGCATCCCAGCCGATGGATGATCTCATTGATCGTTTTGGATACAGAGAAGTAATTGTAAGTGGAAAAGATATTCTGTTAAATGGGAAGAAAATAAGGATAAAAGGATTCTGCCGTCATGAGGATCATCCCATGTATTGCTGTGCACTGCCATTCGCTGCCATCCAGCAGGATCTGCAGATTGCAAAAGATTTGGGAGCCAATGCCATCCGTACATCCCATTATCCCAACGATGAATTGTTTTTGGATCTGTGTGACGAACAGGGAATCTGGGTGTGGGAGGAGAACCATGCCAGAGGCTTAAGTCTGGAGCAAATGCAGAACCCTAATTTTGAACGCCAGGCAGAGGATTGTATTCGGGAGATGATCACAGCCCACATCAATCATCCGTCGATTATTATCTGGGGGATTCTGAATGAGTGTGCAAGCGAGACCGAATATGGGTACGAATGCTATAAGAAACAGTATGAACTGATTCACCAGATGGATACCTCCAGGCCAAGATCATCGGCCAGCTGCAAGTTTAAGACGGATCTTTGCTTCGGGCTACCGGATATTGTATCTTACAATATCTATCCGGAGTGGTACCATGATTCGCCTGTAGGAGAGTATCTGGCGGATCTGTATCAATGGGTGCAGACAGGCAGTGAGGGAGCAGGCAAGCCATTTCTGATCACAGAGATTGGCGCAGGTGCTATCTACGGCTACCGTACTCCGTCCATGTGTAAATGGTCAGAGGAATATCAGGCCAAGGCTTTGGAGAATCAGATTACAGGAGTACTTGGCCAGGAAGGTTGCAGCGGTATCTTTATCTGGCAATTCTGTGATGTCAGGATCAGTTTTGAATGGTTCAATTTCAGGCCGCGGACCATGAATAATAAAGGGATCGTAGATGAATACAGAAGAAGAAAGTTGGCCTATGATGTGGTGAAACGGCTCTATCACTCCTATTCGGATTATCGATAGGTGGAGGTTAGTAAAAATATGTTTGTAAAAATGAAACAGTTATTTGCCCAGGTAGATATGACAGTGGGAAGGCCGTGGGAAAAGATTGTGGCGTTTACGATTCCGATGCTGATTGGAAATATTGCGCAGCAATTATACAATACTGTGGACAGTATCGTTGTGGGAAAGTATGTGGGGGATAATGCGCTGGCAGCAGTAGGAAGTGCCAGCCCGATTCTGAACCTGCTTTTGGTACTGTTTGTAGGAATTTCCATGGGTGTTGGCATTATGGTGTCTCAATATTTCGGTTCCAGGGATCGGGAGAATCTATCCTTGACTATAGGTAGTTCCATCATGTTGACAGCGGTGTCCTCGATTCTTTTGATGGTGTTGGGGTCTATGATCATCCGTCCTGTACTTCATGCCCTGAACACTCCAGACAGTATTATGGATTGGTGTACTTCCTACCTGTTTATTCTGTTGATGGGGATTGTGGGACCGGCTTACTATAATATTCTGTGCGGAATTTTAAGGGGGTTGGGAGATTCTCTGTCGGCGCTGGTGTATCTTTTGATTGCCACAGTTCTGAATATCATTCTGGATCTGTGGTTTGTGGCGGGATTCCATATGGGAGTGGCAGGAGTTGCCCTGGCTACGGTGATTGCCCAGTTGGTCTCGGCATTCCTTTGTTTCCTCAAGCTATGCAGGATGACGGATCTTTTTGATATGAAGCTGCACTATCTAAAGCCGCATAAAGAGAATGTGGTGACGGTTCTTCGGCTAGGGCTTCCCTCGGGCATTACGCAGGCCATCTTCTCCTTGGCGATGGTGGTGGTGCAGTCTTTGACCAACAGTTTTGGAGAGATGGTGATCGCGGCTAATGTGATTATCATGAGAGTTGACGGGTTTGCTATGATGCCCAATTTCTCCTTCGGAACAGCCATGACCACTTATTCTGGACAGAATGTGGGAGCCAGGAAACTGGATCGGGTGAAGCAGGGAGCAAAGGAGGGGACGTTGATCGCTGTGGGAACTTCAGCGGTGATCACAGGCCTTATCTTGATATTTGGGCGTTATCTTATGGCAATCTTTACAAGCACGGAAGAACTGGTTCTCTTAAGTGCCAATATGATGAAAATCCTGGCAGTGGGATACATTGCTATGGCGGTTACACAGAGCCTGTCCGGTGTCATGAGAGGTGCCGGAGATACGGTGACACCGATGTGGATTTCCATGATTACTACAGTCGTCATCCGTGTGCCGTTGGCTTATGGGATCGCATACTTAACCAGAACCCCGGAGATGCCTCAGGGGAGTTATACTTGCATCTTTATCTCGTTGCTGTGTTCCTGGGTATTGGGAGCGGCAATCACAGCATTTTTCTACCGGCTGGGACATTGGAAGAAGGCATTGGGGTGATTATAAAAGCCTGACATTCAATATAAAGAATGCCAGGCTTTTGATTGCCGTATAAGACCGGAAAGCACAATAGAATATGAGAGGCAGAATGAGGCTGTAAGAATCAGTAGGCCAGAACTTCATACCCATCATTGGTGACCAATACCTGGATCTCCCACTGGGCGGATGGCTTGCCATCGGCAGTCCGCACAGTCCAACCATCTTTTTCATCCACAACCACATCCCATGTTCCCATATTGATCATTGGCTCGATGGTGAACATCATCCCAGGAGCCATCAGCATCTCGGTCCCTTTTGAGGCGACATAGCTGACCCAAGGGTCTTCATGGAATTCCAGTCCTACGCCGTGTCCGCCGATATCCTGGACTACCTGATAACCATTCTGTTTTGCAAAATCGTTGATGGCCTGAGCCATATCCCCAAGGAAATTCCAGGGCTTTACCTGTTCAAGCCCCAGATACATGCACTGTCTGGTGACTTCCACCAGGCGCTTTTTGTCTTCTGGAACGTCACCGATGAGGAACATACGGGAAGAATCGGAAAAATAACCGTCCAATATAGTGGAGCAGTCTACATTGATGATATCACCACTTTTTAACACTACATCAGGAGAAGGGATGCCATGGCAGACAACCTCATTGATAGAGGTGCAGACGCTTTTGGGAAACCCGTCAAAATTCAGGGGAGCCGGTATAGCGCCGTACCGCGTGGTCTGGGTATGTACCCACTGATCGATCTCCTCCGTGGTGATTCCCTCCTTTATGTGGGCAGCCACATAGTCCAGAATCGCGATATTGACTTTGGCGCTTTCCTTTATTTTTTCAATCTGTGCCGGAGTTTTGATCATGGAATGATCCGGAACCATATGGCCCTGGTTTCGGTAAACAGCCAGCTTCTGGTCAAAATCGTAGTGGCACTTTTTATATTTTTGTCCGCTGCCGCACCAGCAGGGACTGTTTCGGTTTATGATGCGCATAAGGCACTCCTTCTGCCGCGGGACGCTGGTATTCAAAAGCCATCGCGGCTATAATTTCATTGGGATGCAGGTATCTATCCTCTGCCGAGATTATATCATAAGAGCATTGGCATTTGGAACTATTTGGTAAGAATGTTTTAGAAATAATACATAAAAAGTACATAAAAATTCAGTTTGGATAAAACTTATACTTGATTAATTCCTAAAATGTCTTATAATGTATAAGTAATGCAGGAAAGTATAGTTAGGCATTACAATTGCATATATATGAGGAGGATATTATTATGAAAAAACAGGTAATTGCATTAACAATGGCTGCCATTATGATGGGCTCTTTGACTGCCTGTGGCGGATCAGGAAAGACAGCTGAGACAACCGCAGCAGCTGGAGAGGCGGCAGGCGGTGTTCTCACTATGGCAACCAATGCAGAATTTCCGCCATATGAATACCATGATAACAATGAGATCGTAGGAATTGACGTGGAGATTGCCAATGCTCTCGCGGAAAAATTAGGCATGACTTTGGAGATTGAGGATATTGC
>JAETTS010000116.1 GCA_021769025.1 Enterocloster bolteae | reverse complement strand
TTGCCAGTACCAGACAGGCCGAAGAAGATGGCTGTATTCTCACCGTTCATGTCTGTATTTGCAGAGCAGTGCATGGAAGCGATGCCCTTTAACGGCAGATAGTAGTTCATCATGGAGAACATACCCTTCTTCATCTCTCCGCCGTACCATGTATTCAGGATAACCTGCTCGCGGCTGGTAATGTTGAACACAACAGCGGTCTCAGAATTCAAGCCTAATTCTTTGTAATTTTCAACTTTTGCCTTGGAAGCATTGTAAACCACGAAATCTGGCTCAAAGTTCTCAAGTTCTTCCGCCGTTGGCTGGATGAACATGTTCTTCACAAAATGAGCCTGCCAAGCCACCTCAACGATGAAACGGATTGCCATGCGGGTATCCTTGTTTGCGCCGCAGAAAGCATCCATAACATAAAGCTTCTTATTGGAAAGTTCTTTCAGAGCCAGATCCTTTACAACATTCCAGGTCTCTTCCGTAGCCGGATGGTTGTCATTCTTATACTCGTCGGAAGTCCACCATACAGTATCTTTTGAATTCTCATCCATTACAATAAATTTATCTTTTGGTGAACGTCCTGTATAGACACCGGTCATTACATTAACTGCACCAAGCTCACTTACCTGTCCCTTTTCAAATCCAGTCAGATCGGATTTGGTCTCTTCTTCAAATAAGAATTCAAAGGAAGGATTGTGTACAATTTCTGTGGTTCCGGTGATACCATACTTGCTTAAATTAAGTTCTGCCATCTTACTTTAACCTCTTTTCTTTAAAATTATTGGCCTGCATATGGAGGGACATAAAATATCTCCTGCATAATGGATATTCCTAGTACGCCATTGTAATGATTATACATGATAAAACCATAAAAATCAATATGAACTTGTGAATTTAATAACACAGATTTTTACCCTAATTTAACCGTTCAGGTGCGCATTGTACGGTTGCCTCCTAATAACAATATCTCAGCCTGTACTTTTCCAGATACTTAAGAATCCAGTAAGGATTCACACTCAATTCCTCATAGTGGTCAGTTTGAAGATACATTCCCAGGTGGAGATGCACGTCAAAATTCCCTGTGGTTCCTTCTATAGCGGAATACCCGGTATCCCCCATAAATCCAAGAAGTTCTCCAGCCTTCACCGGATCCCCCTCCTGCCAATTTCTGCTGTAATCATACAGGTGGGCATAGTAAAGATACAGCCCCGCCGGAGTCCGGATGCCGATCCGCCACCCGCCCTTCTCCAGCCATCCCACCTTCTCCACCGTGCCGTCGCTGATGCTCACAACCGGATAAAATCCCCGCGGCCGTTGATTTCCCATGATATCACAGCCTTCATGCCCTCTTTCACCGCCATAAGTCCTGGTATCCATCCAGCCATTTTCATACGTTATATCCGGGGTATCCGGATTCGTGCTGGACGGTATCGGAAAATATATTAAGTCCTTAAGTATCACTTCATACGCATGCCGAAGCTTCCGGTATTCAGCCGGCCGCCCCACCTTCACCCGTTCAGACACAGGAAGTCTCTCTGTTTCCCCTGCCAGATCATATTCGCTTTCGATCATCCAGACAGTAACCGTATCCACATCCACCGGATCCATCTCTGCCACAACCGCTCCCAACTTCATAGCCCGAAACTCATCGCTCTCCCAGGTATAAGCATCCAACTGGTAGAAATCCGGGTTTGTCATAAGATAATCCGTCACAGTAACGTGAAAAATGACCAAAAGAATCAGCAGGATAATCTGCATAACCAGCGTTCCTTCCTTCATATAGTGCTATAAAACATCTTATTCCGGTAGTTATGAAAAAATCCATCTCCGCTGTAGCAGCCATCCTTATTTTACTGCTTCTCTTGACCCACTCTTCCCTTTCCTATGAAGGGGCATGCCAGGGGCTACTTCTGTGGTTTCACACCGTGCTCCCTACCCTGCTCCCTTTTATGATCTGTTCCAATATCATCGTGGTACTGGGAGGCATTCCCATCCTGGTTGCCCCCTTCCGGCCCCTGCTTGGCCGTCTTTTTCACCTGTCCGACAACGGCTGTTATGTGATGATCTCCGGGCTTCTGTGCGGCTATCCCATGGGAGCCAAAACCTGCAGTGAATTCCTGAACCAGGGCCGGATCTCCCCTGGCGAGGCCCGTTATCTTTTAACAATCAGTAATCACCCCAGCCCTATGTTCCTGTTGGGATACGTATCATCTGGCCTGACTGCCTCGGTCCCTATGGCTGCCATCCTGTCCGCCCTGTATCTGCCCATCCTCCCGCTGGCCTGGCTGGCCCGAAGGATCTACCACGTTCCCAGCCCCTTGTCTTATGATGGGACAACAAACAGGCCTGAACAAACAGAACAGGCCTCCTTTGACTCTGTGATGATGAGTTCCTTTGAAATTATGGTAAAAATCGGCGGGTATATCATGTTGTTTTCCATTCTGGCTGCATTCATCCGCCAGATATCCCCTATCTCTCCCTCTATGAAAGCTCTCTTTTTAGGATTTGTGGAAATCACCACCGGAATCCAGGCCATCCACACTTCCATAGACGGAGTCCTTCAGGGCCTGTGCCTCACCGCTGTCACAGCCTTCGGCGGCCTGTCCGGCATCTTTCAGACAAAAAGCGTCTTAAAAAGCCCGGACCTCTCTCCTGTCCACTATACACTGTGGAAGCTTCTCCACGCCGCCTTATCCGTTGGATGTTTCCTGTGCATGATGCAGCTGAATCAGTTCTTCTCTTAATCCCTCAAAGTGATAGTTATCCGATCTGCGGCCCTTCCTGCCCCACTCCATCCTGTCCTGTGCCGCTTAACTCATTCCGGTTGGAAGCCACAATATCATATGTAGACCGCAGAGAAGCAAAAAATCCCTCAAACCTTCCCTGGGATTCATCCATTGCATGGGTAATAATGCTTTGCAGGCTTCTTAAGATATCATCGGTATACTGAATCGCGCTCTGCCTGATATTGTTGGCATCATTTACTGCTGCATCCACGATGGTCTGTGCCTGGGCATTGGCATCCTCCACAATCTGATTGGCCGCGCTGTAAGCACGCTGCATAATCTCATGCTCATTCACCAGCTCATTGGTCTGAACCGTGGCCTCCTGAATCAAGGCATCCGCTTGTGTCTTGGCCTCATTGATGATTGCATCCTGATTACTGATAATCTTCTGGTATTGTTTAATCTCATCGGGAACCCGAAGGCGCAGTTCCACCAAAAGTTCCTCCAGTTCCTCCTTATTCACCAGAATTTTTGTATTCGATAAAGGCTGAAACTTACAGCCGTCAATATATTCTTCAATCTCATTAATTAACTGTTCGATCCTGCTCATGATAGGTATCCTCCTTACTTCATTCTCTCTGTCAAAACCAGTTTCTCCTCGATCTTTCTGGCGATTTCAGGATGGACAAATGCACGGATATCCCCGTGATATTTTGCAATCTCCTTTACGATACTGGAGCTTAAATAGGAGTATTTCAGATTTGTAGTCAAAAATATGGTATCGATCTCCGGAGCAATCACGTGATTGGTCTGTGAAAGCTGCAGCTCATACTCAAAATCCGTGATTGCCCGAAGGCCTCTGATGATCACCTTCGCCCCGTTGGCCCTTACAAAGTCCACCAAAAGACCTTGAAAAGACTGTACCTCCACGTTGGGAATGTGTCTGGTAACACGTTTTAACATGCTTACCCGTTCCTCCACGGAAAACAGCGGAGTCTTGGCGCTGTTGTTCAAAACTCCTACAATCAATTTATCCACAATATCAGCGCTTCTCTCAATGATATCATAATGCCCTAACGTTACCGGATCAAAGCTTCCTGGGTATACTGCAACAGACATACCGTCTCCTATCCTGTGATTTTTTTCAAAAACACATGCTTATTGGTCTTATACTCCTTACTCTTTACAATCTGGAATCCCAGGGATGATGCATACGAAATATCCGTTTCCAAAGATGCCTCAACAATGATACACGTCTCATCATGCAAAAGCCTGGAATTCTGTAGATACTCCAAAACCTGCCTCTCATGCCCATGTCCATAAGGAGGATCCATAAAAATCGTATCGAAGCAATATTCTTTTCCCTCCAAACGCCTCAGTCCGGCTGCCACGTCGCAGACCATAACCAACGCCCCCTCTTCCAGACGGGTGGTTTTCAGATTCTGCCGGATACACGCTGCCGCCTCCGGATTATTTTCTATGAATACAGCCCTTTTCGCCCCTCGGCTTAAAGCCTCAATCCCTATACCTCCACTGCCGCTGAAACAATCCAGGAACTGGCTCCCTGCCAGCTGCTGATTGATCATATTGAACAGCGTCTCTTTGATCCGGTCTGTTGTCGGCCTTGTCTTTAGGCCATCCAGAGTCTTTAGCTGAAGCCGTCTGGCTTTTCCTGCTATCACACGCATACAGAACTTCTCCTTACCGTCACCAGTAAGCCTCCGCCCTACACATGCCCGCTTGAAACCCTTCTTTGCGGCCATTTTTTCCCAAACAGCGAAGACTTTTTTAGTATAATATGAAATGTGGACGGATACAAGGGATTTTTCTTATATTTTTCTTATATTTTTGTAACAAAGCGTAACCGTTCAAAAGGTATCTGAATTGTTACAACAAAACAGAGCACCCACTTTCCATCAAAAAACACGGCATCTGAAAAGATCCCGTGTTTTGATTCTCGCTTCCTTATCCTGCATAGGCCAACCCGTCAAAACAATCCCACTCATCCATGCCGTTGATCTTGGAAAAATAATCCTCCATCTCAAGCAGGATATCGCATTTTCTTCCATCCTCCAACTCCATCTCCACAAAGCTGCTGCCGTCTGTCCTGCAGGGATAGAACCTGGTTCCAGCGGGAAGGATCTCCTCATTCCTTCTCATCCCGCCGTCCGCATACATCTGAACCGTCAAATCCACCTTTGACGTGATGGCGTATCTTCCCCAGCCTCTGTCGTAATTCAAAATGGTATACACATTCTCTATAGGCTCCGGCATCCCATTGTCGCCTACATGGTAACGGCGGAACCCATGATACGTTCCCAGCAAGTTCATACGGGTAAGCAACGTGAAATTTTCCGGGTCAGCCGCCAGCTGATCCCCGATAAAATTAGGCGTGCTGTCCACATACACGGCTGCGCCTGGATTTAAGTCAAAGACATGGATGCTGCGCCAGTCATTTTCCTCCTGTGTCTCCACGTAGAACCAGGCCTTTCCATCCGGCCTTTGAACAAGATAGGCTTGCATAATCCAACCATAAAGTTCTTTTTCCACGTTCTGCTGTCCCCATCGGATGGTGATAAGGCTGGAAAACTCCGCATCGTTTGCCTGTACCACATAAGAAAATGGCTCCGCCTGCCCGTCTCCCTTCAAATCCAGAAATACCTCTTCTCCTTGGTATACCTCTTCCATCCTTCCTTCTATATCGTAGACATACTCTGTCTTAACCAGCTGCACATCCCCTTTTAGGGGAACTTCCACCAGGAACGCTCCGGAAGAATAGGGCCCAAGCACGTACTGGTTGAAATAGAAGATCAGGTTCTTTGTATCCATGGACCATTCCAGCGGGCTTACCCCTTCCCCATAGAACATGTCATGCAACGTATCCTGGTAATCCGGGAAAAATGCATCTGCAGAATACTCTTTCTCCAGATAGGCTTTTGTAAACTCATAGAGCTGGTCGTAATCCTGTGCCACATCTTTAAGGGAAAGCTGCTGGCCGCTTATGGGATCAAAATTCACCCCTTTAAGATAATGGCTGCCATGAGCGCCCCCCAGATAAGTTTCCTCCCCGTTGGTAAAGCTGACGATCCGGGTATCCGCCCGATCCAGCGTGATGAGTCTGGCAATCTCATACTCCGCATATCCGGTTTGAGCATACTGTTCCCTGGCCTGAGGAAGGTATTCCTGGTAAAGTTCCTGAACTTCCCTCCAGTTGTTGGCATTGTATTCATCCAAAACCGCCTGGAACGCCTCATATCTTTCACCTATCACATACAGGTTGGAGCTGCTGGCCTGAATCATCAGGCTTCCTTCCTCCCATACGCTGTCATACTCTGCAGAGATGTCCAGATTGATTGGCTCTGGCGCTTCTGCGCCTTCCGGCAGCCCTGCATCTTTTGATGCCTCTTCTCCGTCTCCTGCATCCGTTTCTTCCTTCTCAGAGTCCTCCTCCAGGCTTTCTTCTTCCTCCTTCTCACTGCGCTCTGTCTCTTCCATAACTTTTGTCCCTTCTTTAGGAACTTCGCTGCCCTTCTGGCAGCCGGATAACACTATCATGGCTGCCAACATGACACATAAGCATCTTTTCATCATCAATCTCCCTTTTCATTCCTCTTCTTTTCTATCAATCCACCAGCAAATACTCATAGGCATCCACCAGCTCATACGCCCTGGATCTGGTAGATTCTGCCAGAGAAGCCGTGTACTCCACACTTTCTTTCGCGTCCCCTGAAAATGCCTTGGCTGCCTCCGCCGCCAAACGATCCCTCTCCTTCATCCACTGCCGTTCTTCCTCCACCAACTCTCCAGCCTGTTTCTCATCCAGACGCTTCAAGATCTCATCATAGATCACATTCAGTTCATTGTCCCACAACTTCAGTTCACCAGATACGGCGCTCTGGGACAATGACCCAGAGTTTATATTGGCTCCTGAAGATGCCTGGCTCTCCCTGCTTTTCTGAATCTGTACATCCAGTTCTGACAGACGGTTCCGATAGTAGGAGGCCTTGGCTGCATTCTCATTCTGGCTGTTGTTCTGGGAGGCATTGGTCTCCAGGGGCGAGATCATCACTGACTCCACAATGATACTCTCGTCACTCTTTTGAAGTTCCTTTTCCTGGGAGCCGCTTAATCCTTCTGCCCCTGAAAAAGGCTCTGCCTCTATATGAAATCCCATAACCTCCTCCGGATCTTCTCCTCCATAAGCTGCCCCGTCGGACTGGGAATCCCAATTGGCCATAGCCGCTTCTCCAGCTATCCCTTCCAAACCGTTCTCCTGTCCACCGGCACCTGCCGCCATCGCTGCTTCTGGCAGATCTCCTAAGCCAGAGTCATATGCCTCGATCCCTGCCTCATCTCCGGCCTCCATGCTGCCAGATCTCAACAGGGATTGTCTCTCCTGCCCATCTATGCCGGATGTGCCTGACAAACCTCCAGAAGCAACCCCCCCGTTTTCATCTGAAAAAGGGGCTGCCTCATCATTCATCGCCTGCTTCTGGTATTCTGCCGTTCTCCCCATCCCTGATCCTGGTGGATTCCCCAGGAAGTAGCTGGTGCATGTCGTTATGGTAGCTCCAACTGCAATAATAAGCAGCAGAGTATAAAAAAAACCTCTATTCTTCATACGCCTCTTCCTTAAAACAGTTGTAATCTTCCACTGTCTCTTTCACATAAGCCTACCATAACACAATCATTTTAAAAATGGAATAGCCATGCAGAATTAGTAATATTTTGTAAGATATAATTAATCTTTTTCCCAGGGAATGTAGTCCAGCGG
>JAETTS010000115.1 GCA_021769025.1 Enterocloster bolteae | reverse complement strand
ATATAATCTGGAGAAAGAATAGGTTAGCATAGTGAGCCAATGTCACTTAGTTAGGTCCGCCAAGTGAGGGACTTATGTTATCTCAGAGGGTTAAGTGCTGTCTAAATGGCATTTGGGAGTGAACAGTCACAAAAACGCAATAAACTAAGGACAGAAAAGGACGAATCAAGTTGAAAATAAAGGAGTTATCTTGTATAATAAGATTACAATGATGCAGGGCAAAAAGCCTGGCAAAAGAGACGAGGAGGATTGATTACCATGAAAATGACGTTTCGGTGGTATGGGGAGAACAGTGATTCTGTTACACTGAAGCAGATCAAGCAGATTCCGGGGATGAGTGGCCTGATGGGCCTTTTGGACTACAAGGCGGCCGGAGAGGTCTGGACAGAGGAAGAGATCAAGGAGTATGTGGATCAGGTGCATGGGGCAGGCCTGGAGTGTGAGGTTATCGAGAGTGTGAATGTCCATGAGGATATCAAGATGGGCCTTCCCAGCAGAGACGAGTATATCAAGAACTATATCACAACCATCCGCAATCTGGCCAAGTACGGGGTGAAGGTGATTGTGTACAATTTCATGCCGGTATTCGACTGGCTGCGTACGGATCTGGCACGGGTGATTGAGGAAGACGGTTCCAACAGCTTATACTTTGACGAGAAAGAGCTGGGCAGCATGACTCCTCTGGATATTGTGAAGAAGACTGCAGAGGACAGCAACGGCTTTACCCTTCCGGGATGGGAGCCGGAGCGTCTGGCGGAGTTGGAGAAGACCTTAAAACAGTATGAAGGAATCACTCCGGACATGCTTCGGGAGAATTATAAGTATTTCCTGGATGCCATCATTCCGGTATGTGAGGAAGTAGGCATAAAGATGGCTGTTCATCCGGACGATCCGGCATGGCCGATCTTCGGGCTTCCCCGCATTTCTCACAGCCAGGAAGATTTTGACAAGATTGTGGCTCTTCACGATTCACCGGCCAATGCCCTGTGCCTGTGTACCGGTTCCTTAGGCTCCAACCCAGAGAATGATATCCCTTCGATTATCCGCCACTTCGGTGAGATGGACAGGATTGCATGTCTGCATATCCGCAATGTGAAGTATTTAGGTTACCGCTGCTTCCGTGAGGCAGCCCATCTGTCTTCCACAGGCGATCTGGATCTGTTCCAGATTGTGAAGGCTGTGTATGAGACTTGTCCCCATGACATCTATGTACGTCCGGATCATGGAAGAATGATCTGGGACGAGGTAGGCCGTCCAGGCTATGGCCTGTATGACAGGGCGTTAGGCGCTGTGTATTTAAACGGTCTGTGGGAAGCCATTGACAAGATGAAGAAAGAGAACGCTTAAATTAAAAAGGGTCTGATACACTGCGGCGGTGTATCAGGCCCTTTCATCGTATCTATCAAGTTATTCAAAAAAATCTTTATTGGCGAACAAGGTGACATGTCTCACAAATTCCTCCACAGTATAGTCATCTGCATATTCCAGATAACACTTTGCGGTGCTGATATAGAAATCTGCCAGAAGATAGGTGAAGACAGGGGGAGATATTTTAGGATGCATGCCATTGGCTTCGGATGTCTTCAGCTTTTCCGTGAGAATCTGAATCAGGAAGGAACGGAGAATATCCATAAAGGTTCCATCTTTATTGATACAATAGATTTTAAAGTATTTCTGGCGGTTTTCTGCCATCTCTCCAATGATCTTCCGAAGAAACTGCCTGGCCAGTTCCGGATTCTGAAGATAGACCACATCCTCCGCCACGTCTGTTTCATCAAAAAAGGTCTGAAGGCAGTAGCAGAGCAGGTCATATTTGTCCTCAAAGTACCGATAAAACGTGGACCGGGGCACCATGGAGCGGCTGCAGATTTCTGTTAGAGTGACTTTTTCAAAAGGGATTTCAGTCAGAAGCGTAAAAAAGCCCATGCGCAGCAACATATAGGTACGGCGGGTCGATATTTTTTCTTTCTTTTCCTCAGTGGTGCTCAAACCAATTCTCCTTTTATGTATCATAATGTACAACTTTTGGAAATCTGTCTCATTTGAAACAGATACAAAAAATTGATTCTTGCGTATTTTACCACAAATAGTCATAATATGGCAAGTAAGAAACAGGAAAAGGAGAGAAAAAATAGCAAGATGGAAGACAGGAAAAAACCAGAGAATTTCATGATGAAGCTGGCGGCCTTTATTGTGAACAAGAGGAAGGCCTTTATTGTTCTGTTTGCCCTGGCCTGTATTTACAGTGCGGTGTCCATCTCCAAGGTAGGTGTTGTCAATGATCTGACAGAATACCTTCCGGAGAGCACGGAGACAAGGCAGGGCCTGGACATTATGAACGAAGAATTTACCACCTTCGGCTCAGCCACTGTGCTGGTCAGCAATATCACCTATGAGAAAGCATTGGAGTTGGCTCATGAGATTGAGGAAATCCCAGGGATATCAGGGGTATCTTTCTACGATGAAGACAACAGCATGTACGAAAAGGATGAGATGTCTGACTATTATAAGGATGCCAGCGCTCTTTATACCATCACATTTGAAGAGGAGGAGGACACGGAACTGTCTCAGGCGGCTATGGCGCGGGTGCGAGAAAGCCTTGATGGGTATGTGTCCTATGTGTATACTACGGTAGATAAGGATGATGCGGCAGATTTGAAAAATGATATGAGCGTCATTGTGGTGATTGTTATATTCATCATTGTTTCCGTTCTGCTGTTTACCTCAAAAACTTACATGGAGATTGTGATTTTTCTGATGGTTTTTGGAGTGGCGGCTCTTCTAAACATGGGAACAAACTATTGGTTCGGAAGCATTTCTTTTGTGACCAATGCGGTGGGAACCGTACTTCAGCTTGCCCTTGCCATTGATTATGCCATCATCTTGTTCCATCGTTTTATGGAAGAGCGGGAGACCAAAGAGACCATGGAAGCCATCACAGTGGCGTTAAGCAAAGCCATTCCGGAGATTTCTTCCAGCAGTTTAACCACAGTATCCGGTCTGGTAGCGTTAATGTTTATGCAGTTTGGAATCGGTTTGGATTTGGGAAGCGTACTTACCAAGGCAATCATCATAAGCCTGCTGACCGTATTCTTGTTTATGCCGGCACTGATTGTCATGTTCTCGAAAGCCATTGACCGAACCGGCCACCGCAACTTCGTACCTACCATCAATCTGTGGGGGAAGATTGTGGTGAAGCTGCGGTATGTTACAATTCCGGTGTTCCTGGTGATTGTAGGAGCCGGGGCTTATTTTTCCGGAAGATGTCCCTACATATACGATATTAACTCCATTGAGTCCAGCAAGAAGAATGAGTTTCTGGCATCCAAGGAGCGGATTGAGCAGACTTTTGAAGTGACCAATACCATGGCCATCGTGGTTCCCAAAGGGGATTATGAGAAAGAAGGGAGGATCTTAAAGCGCCTGGAATATGTGGATGCTGTGGATACTGCATTGGGATTAGCCAACGTGGAAGTAACCGATGATGGAAAATACATTCTGGTGGATAAGCTGAATCCCAGGGAGTTTTCCGAGGTGGCCGAGGTGGATCTGGATTTGGTGAGGGCGCTGTATCAGTTCTACGCTGTTGATAAGGAGCAGTACAGTGCGTTTATGAAAAACTTAGATGACTACCAGATCTCCATTATTGACATGGTAGATTTCATCTATGAGCAGAAGGAAAAAGGTGGCATTGAGTTTGATGAGGAACTGTCTGAAGAGATCGATGATCTTCACAAGGCAGTCTGTGATGCCAGGGAACAGCTGGAAGGAGAAGGGTACGACCGATTGGTGTTTACGTTAAAGGGGCCAGTGGAAGGTGCACAGACATTCCAGACTGTGGATCAGATACGGGATATTGCACTGGAATATTATGACGAGGTATATGTGGTGGGAGATGCCACCAGCAATTATGATTTAAGCAGTTCCTTTGAGAGGGACAATGTGATCATCAGCGTCTTAACGGCTCTGTTTGTAGGGATCATCCTTTTATTTACCTTCCAGTCTGCAGGCCTGCCGTTTTTGCTGGTCTTAACGATTCAGGGCAGCATATGGATTAATTTCTCCATGCCCTATTTAACCGACTCCACCATGTATTTCTTAAGCTACCTGGTGGTTAGCTCCATACAGATGGGAGCGACGATTGATTACGCTATTGTGATTACCAGCCGGTATCTGGATCTGCGCAAAACCATACCAGACAAGAAAAAGGCAGTGGTGGAATCCCTGGATCAGGCATTTCCCACGATTATTACCTCAGGAACCATCATGACATCTGCCGGATTTGTGATCGGCTCCCTGACAAACAATGCGGTGATTGCATCCCTGGGAAAGGTGTTGGGGCGGGGAACCTTGATCTCTATTATTCTGGTGATGACTGTGCTGCCCCAGCTGCTTTTGGTTTGTGATAAGCTGATCGACAAGACCGAGCTGACAAGAGCGATCAAGAAAGAACAGGATAGAGAGGAGGCCAAAGTAGCATGAAGAGAACACAAAGAAGGAATTGGAATCAAAAAACAGCGGCCATGCTGGCGGCGGCTTTCCTTTTGGTTCAGATAGACGGAAATCTGTTATGGAGCATCAATGCCCTGGCAGCTCCAGACACCAAAGGAATGACAGAACAGGTACTGCCAGAGGATGACAAAGAGGCAGAACCGGAGATGATGTCAGAGGAAACGACGGTGTTGGAGACAATCTCCATACGCACACCAGAAGAATTGGTCACATTCAGCCAGAATTGCGTCTCGGAAACCTACTCTAAAGGGAAACGGTTTGTGCTGGAGGCGGATGTGAACCTGCAGGGAACCGATTTTAACCCCATTCCGGTCTTTGCCGGGATCTTCGACGGAAACGGCCATACCATCATTGGACTGTCTATCCAGAAGGCAGGTTCCGATTTGGGATTCTTCCGATACGTAGAGGAAGGAGCTATCGTAAGGCAGCTTACGGTACATGGAACCATCACCCCAAAAGGAAGCTGCATTCATATTGGAGGAATCGCTGGAGTCAACAGGGGGACCATTGAGGAATGTTCCTTTTCCGGCCAGATTATGGCTCAGGATACATTGGGAGGAATCGTTGGATACAATGAGGTGACAGGAATCGTGGACGGTTGTGCCAATGAGGGGCAGCTGACAGGCAACCTGAAGACAGGTGGTATTGTGGGGGACAATGCAGGCGTAGTGCAGAACTGCAACAACCAGGGAATGATCAACGCCACAGATCAGGGCGTGGAGATCGAGTCTGAGACGTCCCTTTCCGTAGGAAGCGTGAATCTGGAAGAAACCGTTCGGGTAGAGAAGGTAAATGATGCCGGAGGAATCGCGGGTTTCTCCCAGGGAGCCATCCGAAACTGCCGTAATGAAGGAACCGTGGGATATCCTCATATGGGATACAATATCGGCGGTATTGCAGGGCGACAGAGTGGCGTGGTGGAGCAGTGCCAGAATGCTGGAGAGATCCGGGGGAGAAAAGATGTTGGCGGAATTGTAGGGCAGTTTGAACCTTACATAGAGATTGCCTATGATGAGGATACGTTAGGCCAGCTGGAAGACCAGTTAGATCAGCTGTCCAATATGGGAGACCAGCTGTCAAGACTTATCGATCAGACCGGCGATACAGCCTCCGGCAATTTAGACCAGGTAGGCCGGCGGATGGATCGGGTAAGGGATATCGGAGAATTCTACAGGGATGTGTTCCGGAGGGACAATGATGAGCTGAACCAGAATATTGACACTTCTGTCGAGGACATTCAATATCAGCTGGATCGGATCAGTTTTGATTTGACAGACAGGGAAACAGAAGTCCAGTACCGTCAGGCCCAGGAGAAGATCCGCCTGATCAAGGAATTGTCCAAGGAACTGGAGCAGGGCTATCCAGGAAACCCAACGGACATTGCGGCTTTGAGGGCATGGCTGCAGGATCGCTACAATAAGGTATCCCAGATGTATCAGTATACGACAGAACTGGCAGGTAACCTTGCCTATCTGGCAGCCCATGTTCCGAAACATGCGGTGGATGAAGTGGAGGATGTAGGCTATCGGCTGGAGCAGGTGCAGATAGAGGCCAGCATACTGGCGGATACGCTTCAGGTAAACCGGGACTCTATACGAAGGGATCTGGAAGATATGGGGGATGAGATGACCGATGAGCTGGATCAGCTTTCCGGCAATGTGGATACGTTGACGGATGACTTAAAAAACAGCCGGCTTCAGATCCGTAACCAGAAAAATCAGATCCAGGATCAGATTGACCAGATGCGGACCACCATCTCAGATGGGATAGACCGCAGCAGAGAGGAACGGGATCTGTTTGAAGACATATCCGATACTGATGAAGAGATCAATGAGGGAACGATTTTCGCTTGTGAAAACCAGGGAAACATCCTGGCCGATTATCAATCCGGAGGAATCGTAGGGATTATCGGTATGGAAGTCAGCCTGGATCCGGAGCAGGATCTGGAAGCGGAGGAAGAAAAAACGCTGAATGCGGTAAGAAACGCCAAGGCGTTGGTAAAAGACAGCATAAACAGAGGGGAAGTCTGTGTAAAAAATGATTATGCGGGAGGCATTGTCGGGAAGGCTAACTTGGGAGCATTGATCCAGAACCAGAATTATGGAGACATTGTGGCGGAAGACGGAAGTTATGCAGGCGGTATCACTGGAAGTAGCGACTATGTGCTGCGGCAGAATTACAGTAAATGCAGCGTTGACGGCAACAATTACGCAGGCGGCATTGCCGGATGGGCAAACGATCTGAGGGAAAATTACTCTATGGTTTCTATCCGGAATATGGATTGTGAATGGATTGGCAGTGTGGCGGGAGACGTGGATCCGGAAGGGCTGGTAGAAGGAAATTTCTATGTAGACGAAGGGATAGGTGCCATAGACGGTATTACCCGCGAAAGCCAGGCTCAGGGGCTTCCCTATGAGACATTCCGAAACCTGGAACAGGTTCCAAAAGAATTTGGCAGATTAACCGTTGCCTTTTGGGTGGAGGGACAGATCATCAAGACCATTGATTGCCAGTATGGAGGCAGGGTGGCAGAGGAAGACATTCCCAAAGCGCCTCAAAAGGATGGATATTATTATCAGTGGGAAGAGAAGGATCTGTCATGTATCAAGGGAAATGAAAATGTCCATGCCTTTTACAAGGCATGGAACACAACAATTGCATCATCTGGAGATAAGATGCCTCTGATGCTTGCGGAGTCCAACTTCTATCCGGGGACTACCCTGGCAGCAGGAAAGAATGAGAATGTGGAGGAAATTACAGTGCAATGGGAGGCAGAAGGTATCCAGATACCGGAAGGATATAAGCTTCAGGGAAAATATACCTACAATATTACCCAGCCAGAGGGAGTGGAGATGCCGGAAAATATAACGATACATGTACTGGCGCAGGATCTTCCAAAGCAAGCGATGGTCTGTGTGACGGACAATGGAAATCTCCAGGCATTGGAAAGCCGATGGGATGGCTCGTATCTGGTTGTCCAGATGC
>JAETTS010000114.1 GCA_021769025.1 Enterocloster bolteae | reverse complement strand
GGTTTTTCTGGCAATGCCAATGCAATCTACAATCTTGGATGGCTCGTCATCCATGATCACCACATCCGCCGCTTCCACCGCCGCATCGGATCCGATGCCTCCCATGGCAACCCCTACGTCTGCTCTGGCCAGCACGGGGGCATCGTTGATCCCGTCTCCCACAAAGGCCAGTGCCTTGTCCTCCGGCTTCTCTTTAAGCAGTTCTTCTACCTTTGAAACTTTATCTCCGGGAAGCAGGTTCCCATAGACGCGGTCCAGCTTAAGCTTCCCGGCCACAAGTTTTCCCACTTCCTCCTTATCGCCGGTCAACATCACCAGGTTGCGGACATTTTCTCTGCGAAGGCCCTCTATGGCAACAGGCACATCCTGTCTTACCATGTCGGAGATGACGATCGTTCCTAAAAATTCCTGATTACCGGCCAGATAGAGGATGGTTCCGGCACCTGGCTTCACTGTGACCCCAGTTATCTTTCGTTCCTCCATCAGCCGTTGATTCCCGATGTACAGTTCCATAAAGTCTCTGCCATCTCCAGTCTCTTTGTCCCCGCTCCCCCTGGCCCATTGGATCACCCCGTGGATTCCCAGGCCCGCCAGTTCTTCCACAGAATGAATCCGGCTTTGATCTATGGCATCGCGGCCACCCCCACATTCCTTTTCATACGCCTCCAGGACAGACAGCGCAATGGGATGGTTGGAATGACATTCCCCATAAGCTGCCAAAGTCAGAAGTTCTTCCCTGCTTACAGAAACCGGATTTACATCCGTCACCTGGAATTTCCCGGTGGTAAGGGTTCCCGTCTTGTCAAAAACCACAGTATCCAGGTTCCCCATAGCCTCCAGATAATTACTTCCCTTGATGAGAATCCCTCTTCTGGAAGCAGCCCCAAGGCCGCCAAAGAAGCTTAAGGGCACAGAGATCACCAGCGCGCACGGACAGGATACCACCAGAAAACTGCAGGCCCGGTAAATCCATACAGAAAATCCCTGCCCCGGTGCAAAGGACGGTACGAACAGCTGAATAACAGGCGGCACCAAAGCCAGAGCCAGGGCCAAAGCCACAACAATGGGAGTGTAAACCCTGGCAAAACGGGTGATAAAATTTTCTGCCTTAGCCTTCCTGGAACTGGCATTCTCCACCAGTTCCAGGATCTTGGCCACCGTGGAATCATCGTATAACCTGGTAACCTGTACCTCCAGAAGGCCGTTCTGATTGATGGATCCACTGACAATGTTCTCCCCCGCCGACACCAAAACCGGCATGGATTCCCCTGTAAGAGCGCTGGTATCCAGGCTGGAAGCACCTTTAACGATCACGCCATCCAATGGAACCTTCTCCCCTGGCTTTATGATAATGGTTTCACCGATCTCCACTTCATCCGGATCCACCTGCTGTTCTGTCCCCTGCCTTACTACATTGGCATACTCTGGATTGATGTCCATCAGGTCAGATATGGATTTTCTGGAACGGTTTACCGCATAGTCGCTGAACAATTCTCCTACCTGGTAAAACAACATGACTGCCACTGCCTCTTTAAACTCTCCGATGGCGATGGCTCCGAAGGTTGCCACTGTCATAAGAAAGTTCTCATCAAACACCTGGCCATTGCGGATATTCGTCCACGCCTTCAGCGGAATGTCATACCCTGCGGCCCCATAAGAAACTGCAAACAGAATCCAGTCAAAGGGGTGAATACCTTCTGTTATGATTCCTCCAATCAAAAATACAGCGCTGATAACCAGCCGGATTGTCATCTTCTTCTGCTTCTTCGTCATGTCCTCGCCCCCCTACTCATTGATATGTTCCATTCCCTGTGCCAGGATGGTCTGAATATGGTCGTCGGACAAGGAATAGAATACGGTCTTCCCGTCTCTCCTAAACTTTACCAGACGCATCTGCTTCAGGATCCGAAGCTGATGGGAGATAGCAGACTGCCCCATCTGAAGCAAGGTGGCAATATCACAGACGCACATCTCCGACTGGCTTAACACATACAGGATCTTGATTCTGGTGGAATCTCCAAATACCTTGAAAAACTCGGATAAGTCCACCAACTCCTGCTCCTGAGGCATAACCTGTTCCACCTGTCCGATGATGTCCTCATGAACATGCATAAACTCACAGGTGCCTTCCTCCACTTCCAGTTCCACTTTTTCTCTATCGGTCATATCTGGTTCCTCCTGGCACTATAGTTTTTTGCGTTTTTATATGAACAATTATTCATATGTTTATATTATCACTTTTTTAAAATTTGTCAACTGATTTTACTCTACCCTTTGTTTTATTCTGCCGAACATACAATTTTTCCAATCTCTTCCGGCCTGGATACCATAACCTTAGCTCCCTGCTCCTTTAAATACTCTGCCTCTCGGAATCCCCAATCCACAATGATATGATCCATCCCTGCGTTTCTTGCCGTCTGGATATCCACTTCAGAGTCGCCAATGTACACCGCATCCTCCCGTCTCACCTGAAGCCTTTGTAACACCTCATTCACAGAATCCGGTGCCGGTTTCCTTAAGATTCCTTCTCTCTCCCCCACTGCTAGGTCAAACAAACCTTCAAAATACCGGCTGCAAAGCTCCTGCACCCCATAATCCGCCTTATTGGAGACTACCGCTGTCCTTAAGCCCTTTTCCTTTAGGTCCGCCAAGAGATCCAAGATCCCGTCATAAGGCCTGGTCTTATCCGCACAGTGCACCTTATAATGTTCCGTAAAATCCCTGTGCACCTGATCCACACACTCTTTTTCTGTTCCCTGGGGCACAGCCCTCTCAATCAATTTACGGATCCCGTTTCCCACAAACCGGCGCACTTCCTCCATGGTTCGCCCCGGGTATCCGGATTTTTCCAGCGCAGCGTTCAGGCTGTCTGCCAAGTCTTCCAATGTGTTTAATATCGTTCCATCCAAATCAAAAATTACAAGGCTGTATCTCATCTTTTTCTCCTGTTCCTTTCTGTCATTTACCCCTATCCTTCTGATTGTAACCCCTTTCTTTTTGTCAAAAGTAGCCGTTCCTTTTTGCTCTCTTTCATGATACAATCAGTAAACAGTTATGATATATCCGTACCCATATCCCTCAAACGGTTAATCATACCAATACCATAAATCGCGGAGGAACACAACATGTTTCACTTACTTTTAGCAGTCATCTACCTATCCTTCATCAGTCTGGGCCTGCCAGACTCCCTGCTTGGCTCAGCGTGGCCATCCATGTATGGCCAGTTTCAGGTTCCCGTCTCCTATGCCGGCATTCTCTCCATGATCATCTCTGGAGGCACCATTCTCTCCAGCCTGCAAAGCGACCGCCTGATCCATATATTAGGCACCGGAAAAGTAACTGCCATCAGCGTCGGTATGACAGCCGTGGCACTTTTGGGCTTTTCCACCAGCCATTCTTTCTGGCTTCTGTGCCTGTGGGCCATCCCCTACGGCCTTGGTGCCGGGAGTGTAGATGCTGCGCTAAATAACTATGTGGCACTTCATTATACCAGCCGCCACATGAGCTGGCTTCACTGTATGTGGGGCATCGGTGCATCCACAGGCCCCTATATTATGGGGTATGCCTTATCCGCCCAGCAGGGATGGGCCATGGGCTACCGCTATATTTCCTTGATTCAGATAGCATTAACTGCAATTCTGATCATCACCCTCCCCCTGTGGAAGCTTCATGCAAAAAAAGAGTCCGGTATCGTCTCCCAGACTCCCCAGGTATTGACATTAAAAGAAATTTTCCAGATTCCCGGGGTCAAGGCCGTAGTCATCACGTTCTTCTGCTACTGTGCCTCCGAGCAGACCGCCGGCCTCTGGGCCAGCAGCTATCTGGCCTTAGCCAAAGGCTTTCCAGCTGAGGCTGCCGCCAGCTATGCAGGCCTTCTGTTTATCGGCATCACTGTAGGACGGGCCCTAAGCGGCTTTCTCACCATGAAGCTAAACGACACACAGATGATACGTCTCGGCCAGTGTATCGCCGCAGCAGGTATTATCTTATTCCTGCTGCCCTTAGGAAAATACGCTGCCCTGGCTGCCCTCCTTCTGATAGGCCTTGGCTTCGCCCCTATCTACCCCTGTATCATTCACTCTACCCCGGAGCACTTCGGTGCCGACAAATCCCAGGCTGTCATCGGCATGCAGATGGCCTGCGCTTACATGGGTAACCTTCTGATGCCCCCTTTATTCGGCCTGATTGCTGCCCACATCCACGTCGCCCTGTTCCCCTTCTTCCTCCTGGCCCTTTTAATTTTCATGGCCGCTACCCATGAGCTGCTAGTCCGTATAAGCAGGCCCCTTCCCTAGCGCTTCTCTTCCCCCTGTTTCAGCAACAACACGCCGTCTCTCCACTCAGCCCTAATCACCCTTGCAATCTCCCTCACCCAATGCTAAAATGGATCTATCTACATACCAAACACGCTTTTGGAAATCCCTCCCCCCACAAGGGGAAGAGACTTCCAAGAGCATCCAACAATCAAAAAGGAGGCACCTTCTCATGAGCTACATTCAACACAAATCCGAAGAATCCGTCGAGGATTATCTGGAAACAATCCTAATCCTAAGCAATCGCCTGCCGGAGGTGCGTTCCATAGACATTGCCAACGAGATGCATTTTTCCAAGCCCAGTGTCAGCGTGGCTATGAAAAATTTAAGGAACCGCAATTACATCACTGTCACAGAAGAAGGATTCATCCGCCTGACTGAAGAAGGAGCGGCCATTGCCAGAACCGTCTATGAACGACACTCCCTCTTATCCAAATGGCTGATTCAGCTTGGAGTGACCCCTGATACGGCTGCTGCTGATGCCTGCAAGATGGAGCATGATATCAGCATTGAAAGCTTTGATGCCCTGAAGAAGCACATTCTTCTCCACTACCCGTCCTGCAATTCACAAGACTGACTCTCCCATGAAATCATTGCCAATACAAAGGATCCTGCTTTGCAGGATTCTTCACCTGCGGCAGGTCGCTTAAACGACATGTTTCCTTTCCGCCACGGTACGATCCTGGAGTCGTGTTTTTGTTTCACAGGACGCAATTTTCTATGAAAAAATAAAAGGCTGCCGCACCAGACACGTTGCATGTTGCGGCCGCCTTTCTTTATCCTATTTCAGCATCTCTCCATATCGCCCCAGGAAACTGCGGGTTCTCTCATTATCCGAGGCAAACACCAGGTTTGGCGTTCCTTCCTCCACGATCACACCATCCGCCATGAAGATCACCCGGTGGGAGATATCCCTGGCAAATGCCATCTCGTGGGTTACAATCACCATAGCAATATCCAGATCCGCCAACGACTTGATCACCTTCAACACTTCTCCTGTAAGTTCTGGATCCAACGCCGAAGTGGGTTCATCAAAAAACAGAATCTTCGGATTCAACGCCAGCGCACGGGCAATGGCCACCCGTTGGCACTGCCCTCCAGATAACTGACAGGGGTAGGCATGTTCCTTATCCTCCAACCCCATCTTCACAAGCAACTCCCTGGCCGTCCGATACACCTCTTCCTTGTCTCGTTTCTGTACGGAGATCGGTGCATCCGTAATATTTTTCATCACGGAAAAATGGGGAAACAGATTAAAATTCTGAAATACCAGCCCATAATATTCCTGAATCCGTTTTAAATCTTTCTTCGGCGCATAGGACATCTTCCCCGCCTCATCGCTCCAGGCTGCCTTTTCTCCCAAATAGATAAGTTCTCCGCTATCCATGGCTTCCAGCATGGTAGCACAGCGCAAAAGCGTAGATTTCCCGGATCCTGACGGGCCAATGACAGAGACAATCTCTCCTTCCTCCACGGACAGGGAAATATCCCGGATGACAGAAACCCCGTCAAAGGATTTTTTCACATGATTCATCTCCAGAAGCTTCATAACGCAGGCCATCCTCCCATCTACTGATAATACGCCAGTTTCTTCTCCGCATACTCCATTCCCACAGCCACCACCAGATTAAACACATAGTAGAATATCCCGGCAGCCACAAAAGGAATCAGACTGGTCTGAGAAGAGGCCAGTGCCTTGGCAATGGCAAACATCTCCAACACACTGATGGAGAACGCAAGGGATGTATCTTTCACCAGGGTGATCACTTCATTGGTCACAGAGGGAAGGATCCGTTTGATCACCTGCGGCAGAATGATCTTGAAAAAGGTCTGGGCCTTCCCATATCCTAAAAGCCTGGCCGCCTCATACTGGCCTGCCGGCATAGACTGAATCCCACTTCGGTAAATCTCTGCAAAATAAGCCGCGTAGTTGATCACAAATCCGATAAATGCTGCCCACAGCCGATAACTGTTGGTTATCTTAATCCCAAACAAATAGTAGGGTCCGAAATACACCACCATCAGCTGAAGCATCAGCGGCGTTCCCCTCATTACTGATATGTACACCTTTACAATTCCCTGGATCAAGCCATTTCTGGACATCCGTCCAAAGGCTACGATCATCCCAAGCGGCAGGGAAAAAATCAGTGTGATCACAAAGATCTGGATACTGACAAACATTCCTCCTGCTAGCTGTGATACCATCATACCAACTGACATGTTCCCTGCTCCTTATCCTGCTTCTTTTCAATCGGTCTGTTTTAATCCCACTGGATTGGTTCTTGCCTGTTATCCCACATTCTATTTTCCGATGGTAGTGACATCCCGTCCAAACCATGTATTGGAAATCTTCTCAAGGGTTCCGTCTGCTGCCATCTCTTCCAAGGTCTCCTGAACCTTATCCCGAAGCGCTTCATTCCCCTTCTTAAATCCAATCCCATACTCTTCTGATGCCAGAGTCTCATCCAGAATCACAAAGCTTCCACTGTCTCCTCTCTGCTCAATCTGATATCCTGCCACAATCACGTCCATGGCGATGGCATCCACAGCTCCCATCTCCAGATCCATAAAGGCTGTATTGTAATCTGGCGTGGTCTGTAAGGTTCCGAAAGTTCCTGCCAACTCTACATTGTCCTTCAAGGCTGCTTCCGCCGAAGAGTCTGCCTGGACTTCCACAATTTTGCCAGCCAGATCAGAAAGGGTGCTGATTCCAGAATCCGCCGCCACTACAAATACCTGGCTGTTGTCCATATACGGCTCACTCCAGGTATAATCATCCTCACGGCCATTCATGGTAAACCCATTCCAGATACAGTCAATGGTGCCAGAATTCAATTCCATATCCTTGGCATCCCACGCAATCGGCTGAGGCACAAATTCCAGACCAAGACGGCCTGCCACTTCCTTGGCCAGATCCAAATCAAATCCTGTATACTCTCCGTCATCTCCCACGAATCCCATGGGAGGGAAATCCTGGTCAAATCCTACTGTAAAAGTGCCTCCTTCCCCAGCGGCTTCGGAAGTGTCCTTCTTTTCTGCTTCTTCCTCGCTTTCCGTCTCCTGAGCACTGGTTTCTTCCTTCGTCTCTGCAGCATCATCAGCTGCCTTGGTCGTCTCTGCAGCCGTCTGAGCCGTTTCGGCTTTCTGACTGTTACAGCCTGCTAAAGACAACACCAGGGCTCCCATCAACAATACGCTTCCAATCTTTCTCATAA
>JAETTS010000113.1 GCA_021769025.1 Enterocloster bolteae | reverse complement strand
GGCTTTGGATTCCTGCGTAAGATAAATGATTTTGAGGCATCCGGGAGGAATACCGACGGTATCCCTCCCGAATGCCCCTCTATTCATACAAATAGTGATATGTAATACGGCCTTTGCAATCCCTGTTCCATCAGACCGCCATTTCTGATGGGGCGGGGTTTTGCAATTGGCTGACCCTCTGCCCGCTTATTGGCAGGTCTGCATGATGCCGTATCACCATTACATAAGGTATCTGTCACGCAGGATATCCATTACACAAGATACCCCTTCATCAATTCATCCACCGCTTCCTGATCTCCTCTGGCCGCATTTATTTCCAAGGACCAGTCCAGTCCCCTGTACTTCTCACAGGAGGAATCATGTTCAATAAAATCAATCATTTTGTCTACCATTTCCTCAGGCCAGACCGTGCTGTCAATTTCAGCCGCACTGTATGTTCCCTGTTCCAGCATGGCAAAACCAAATATATCCTTGGCATGTGATTTTTCAGCGCTGTTGACCAGCTCCTCCACAAGATATGCGGGGATAAACAGGATACCGCTGGTGGTGCCCATGACAATATCGCCGGGCATACACACTGCCTTGCCAATCTTTGCAGGTCCGTTATAGGATGTCATCAGGCATTCCCTGATGGGGGTGGGGTCTGTTCCCCTGTAATAAACCTGGGTGTCAATCTTCTGCATCTGCTCGATATCGCGCACGCCTCCCCATATTACAGCGCCCCCTGTCCTGGTCCTGACATTGATGGCTGTGGTCAGATTCCCGCCTACAAATGTGCCGTTCCAAACCTTGTCAAACATGTCGGCAACCACCACATCCCCTTCCTGCAGGTGGTCAACCACCCACTGGTTGCATGTACCCTGATACCCTCTGGCATCCCCTTCCGTCCTGACAGCTTCCATTAAATCAGGTCTTGTGGGCATAAAGACAGCCGTTACAGCCCTTCCTACCAGTTTCAGTCCGTCGTGCAGCTTCTTCATCTCACCCTCAAACTGAAACTTGTAGTCCTTAAGAAATAAAGGCAGCCATATCTCCTCAATTGTCATGGTCCGCAATTTATCCAGAAGATAGTCCGGTACCCTGGGCCTTCCGTCTTCAAAGCGCTCTCCCTTCCACCGGCTGGTCAACTCTATAATCTGATCTCTTGTATAATAAATCATATTTTCCCCTCTCCCATTATGACCAGGTGCGGTCATGTGAATAATCATTGTCCCAATCGGATGTATCTGCCCACATATCCGGGTAATCCGGATGGAGATGTTCACGTATCACTTCATCCTCCAGGTTTTCAATCCCAAGCCCCGGCGCGTCAGGCACTGTTATATATCCGTTGTCTACGATTGGATTTGGCAATCCTGTTACCAGGTCGGACCACCATGGAACGTCCACGGAATGGAACTCCAAAGCCAGGAAGTTTTCAGTGGCTGCAATACTGTGGACCGCTGCCATACAGGCAATGGGGCTTTCCGCCATATGTACTGCCATGGCCACTCCGTATTCCTGTGCCATGTCCCCGATTTTCTTGTTCTCCAGTATGCCACCGCTGGTCAGAATATCCGGATGGATGACTGATACGCCTCCCCGTTCCATAAGAGGACGGAAATTCTCTTTCAGATATATGTCCTCACCTGTACAAATGGGCACTGTGGTGGAATTTCTCAGCCTTACGTACTGGTCTGTCAGCTGCCAGGGTATCAGGTCCTCCATCCATGCGATATTGTACTTCTCAATCCTTCTGGCCAGCCTGATGCAGGATTCCACGCCTATATGCCCGAAATGGTCAATAGCCAGAGGAATCTCATACCCAATCACACTTCTAACATCCTTTACATACTGCTCCAGAATATCATAACCATATTCCGTTACCTGGACCCCTGTAAACGGATGGGGAATATTCTGCATGTCATACATCCGGTTCCTTAAGCTCCTCTTTTCCGGAGTCAGCCTGCGGCTGATGGCCTCATATGTCCTGGACGACTGGTTTAAATCCCCGACCATGCCTAACGGCGCGCACAACGCCCCCGGAATGTCATACAGAAGATCGATTCCCAAATCCATTTTCAGGAAAGTAAATCCCTTCTCCATCCTCTTTTTAAGGGCTTCCCCCATTTCCTTGCCGGTATGTTTTCCCTCGATATCCGTATCGCAGTACATTCTGATGCGGTCCCTGAATTTACCTCCCAGCATCTGATACACCGGTACCCCATATGCTTTTCCCGCCAGGTCCCAGAGGGCAAGCTCTATGCCGCATACTCCGCCGCCCTGTCTGGCAGGGCCTCCGAACTGTTTAATCCTGCGGAACAGCTTATCAATATTGCAGGGATTCTCGCCTATAAGACGGCTTTTAAGTGCCAGCACATAATTGCGGGACCCGCCGTCCCTGACTTCTCCATAGCCCACCAGTCCCTGGTTTGTATAAACCTTTACCAGGGTACAATGCATGGGAGCCCCTACAATATCAGCTACCCTTATGTCCGTAATCTTTAAGTCACCTGGTCTGGAATTGGTATTCACATGATCCATAAGCATATCGTCTCTATCTTCCATTCCTGTTTCCTCTCTTTTATTCTCGCGTTTTACTTAACACTTCCTTCATATTTGCCGGATATGAGCATGCTCTGCGCAACAATATAAAGCAGCGTTACCGGCAGTGAGCAGACCACTGAAGCGCTCATGATTCTCCCCCATATGGCGGAATCAGCATACTTGAAGCCCGATATGGCTACCGTAGCCGTTTTCTGCACATTGCTGGTTGTCATAATCATGGCATACAGATATTCATTCCACGCCATGGTAAATGCAAAGGTGGCCACCACTGCAATTCCGGGAAGGGCAATCGGCATAATGATATACCACAGCGTCTGCAGACGGTTGCAGCCGTCTATAAGCGCCGCCTCCTCCAGCGCATATGGAATCGCCTTAAAATAGCTGATAAGCATATAGCAGCAATAGGGCACTACAAATGTAGGGTATATGATTAAAAGCGCATATTTATTATCATAGAACCCCAAGCTGCTCACAAACACATACATGGGTACGAACAGCACCGCCGTAGGCATAAGGTATGAAATTATAATACTGTTCCTGAAAAAAGATCTTCCCGGATACTTAAGCCGTGTCATTGCATACGATCCAAGTATACCGATTGCCAGGCATATGATTGTTGTAATGGCCGCTATCACAAAGCTGTTCCAGACATTGTGCATAAAAGAGGTGTTATAAATCAAATCAATATAATGATCAAAGGTTATTACATTTGAAAATAACGGCGGTCTGGCTACATACATTTCTTCATTTACAGTAAGGGATGATTTTATCATCCAGTAAATGGGAAAGATTGTCCATAAAAGCGCAATCATTAAAATCCCGTAGGTAGCTGTGGTCCGCATGATCCGGCTGCGTTTCTTCATTACCATCCAGTCCATCTCCTTCCCTATTCATTTCTGTCCCCATTAATTACCTTCTGGGATACCAGAATCAGTATGAGCATTAGCGGTATCACCGACACTGCCACCGAGAGAGCCCTGCCAAATGAATTCTGTATAAATGCCAGGTCATAGGTGTAAGTGGAGATTACACTGGAGGAGTAAATCGGTCCACCTCCAGTGATTAAAAATACATTCTCAAAATCATTAAAGGTCCATATGGTTGACAAAAGTGTGGAAATGCCCAAAACGCTTGAGATTCCCGGAAGCGTTATATACCAGAAACGCTTAAACATACCTGCGCCGTCCACATAGGCCGCCTCAAAAATCTGTCCGTCCAGAGTCTGCAGCGCTCCCAGAAGACTGAACATGAAGAAAGGCACACCTCTCCATACATTCACAATCATGGTGCTTAACAGCGTGATATCAGGGTTGCTCAGCCATGGGATAGGAAGGCTTATAAGCCCGGCTTTCAGCAGCAGGCTGTTGATAATGCCGTACGTGCTGTCATACATCCATCTCCAGGTAGTGGCCGCCACCATTCCGGGCAATGCCCAGGGAATAAGAAGCGCAGTCCTGAAAAATGCCTTTCCCCTGAACTTCTGGTTCAGGATAACTGCCAGCAGAAGTCCCAGCGCCAGTTTCGCCGTGATACATCCCACTGTATAGATAATCGTATTGTACAGGGACTTCCAGTAAATCTTATCCCCAAATAGAGCCAGATAGTTGTCAAACCCAATAAACTGTTCCGGCACCCCTACCACTTTGTTCGTAAAGCTTAAGTACAATGCCCTTATAAACGGGATTCCGGTAATACCAAATATCACGGCAGCAATTGGCACCATCAACAGAAGCCCGAGACGCTTATCTAACAGCTGCTGGGAATGCGAATACTTCCTTTTCTCTGATTTTTTTCCTGCCATCTTATCCCCCTGTCATGCCAATTCCATTGTTAGTTATAAATCTTATTGAATTCTGCCTCCAGATGGTCCAGGGCTTCCTGCGGATCAGCCTTGTTAACAACTATTTCCTGTACGGCCTTAACGCAAAGCTGGTTTGTAAAGGATACCGTAGCCCTTTCATCTGACGGCGCCGGATAATAGGTCTTATATGTATTCTTAGAGTTGGCAAGCCATCCTGCATTGACCGGGTCCTTCCAGAAATCCGTGTCATCCACTCCGTTCACCACCGGCTGCCACATGGCACCCATGGCTTCGATCATGGCGTTATAATTATCCAGGTCCTCAAAATAGTATTTAACAAACTCTTTTGCGGTCTCTGTATTTTTACCTGTCTCAAATATTCCGAATACATTGGCGCCGCCCAGGGTGAATGCCTCTCCGGTTGGCCCTGCGGGATATGCGATGATCTGTGTATTCGCAAGAAGATCTGGTTTTTCCTCTTTCATGCTGGATACCACGGAACCTGAATTTGTGATGACACCCACAGTACCGGCCAGGTATGCGTTGTTATTCCAGCTGTCGTCTCCCGTAATCGCATCAGGCGGAATCAGTCCCTCTTCATATAAGCTTGCAATAAATTTAAGTGCTTCCAGTGTTTCGGGAGAATTAACCGTTACCTTTCCGTTCTCGTCTACCGGAATTCCTCCCCAGTCCAGTATAATGGTTCTGCGAAATCCCTCGGCATCTCCTCCGCCGGATGCGCCCATGGCAAATCCAAGGCCGTAAAAGCCGTTAGCCGGGTCATTCATCAGCTTGGCGCCTTCCTTCAGTTCTTCCCAGGTTGTGGGAATATCCATCCCGGTTTTCTCCCACTGGTCCGTCCTTAAGTACATGCCGGGCGCCGTAAATGCCAGTGGCACAAGATAGGGCTTGCCGTTGAAGGTTCCCAGTATTTTTGAGTTCTCCGTAAAATCCACGGCCTCAAATATATCTGAGCACTCTGCTATCTGCTGCATGGAAACAAACTGCCCCACCAGCGTATCATCACCCACAATCAGGTCAGGGGCATTGCCTGCTTCAATGGCAGCCATCAGCTTCTGCTTCATATCAGCAGCAGGTATGACCACATAATCCACATCCACATGATTCTCGCTGGCAAATTCGTCTACCTTTGCCTTCATCATAGTGTTATAGCCCTCAACATACTCTGACTTATCCCAGAATACCATCTTCTTCTGTTCCGCGGCGCTTCCTCCTGATTCCGCTGATGCTGTTGTCTCAGCCTTGGCGGCGGTGGGAGCTGCTGTTGTAACCACGTTTTCCGATGATTTCACAGAACATCCCGCAACCATAGATGCTGCTAATCCAAATCCAAGTACAAGAGATACTATTTTTGTATATCTTTTCTTCATAACTTCCTGCCTCCTCGCTTTTTAGGTTTTGAAGTTGAGTTTTTCACACACACCTTCAAACCAACCAGTTCCGACTCAAAAGGCTTTCCGCTGTCAATCAGCTTTACAAGCTTCTTCATAGCGATTCTCGTCACCTTCTCAGCCTTGGATTCCACACAGGTAAAATCCTGATACTCCTCATCTACATTGGAATTCTTATAATACTCAAGAATCATCACAGACAGGTCTTCCGGTATCCTGATTCCATATCCCTTTACCACATCCATAAATTGGTTCATAAAGCAGCTGATAATACCAACTGCTGTTGGACGGTTTGCAGGATTAAGCAGTTCATTGAACAGCAGCTTGATATCGGATGATGATTCATTCTGATTGATTCTGATATAAGAATAGTCCAATTTCTCTTCTTTCCTTTCAGACATAAACTCATTAAAAGCCGTACTTCTCACAGTCTGCACCACGCTGTTGGACTTTCCCTCCGTGACAATGGCCACTTTTTTGTGCTCCAGGTTATAAAAATACTCCAGTACATCCTTCATCGCTTTGCCGTGGTCAGACGCCACATAATTATAATTCTCCAGGCTGAGTATCTTACCCACGCACACATAAGGGATTCCTGCCCTCTCAAACTCCCTGAAGGCCAGACTGTCTTCTTCCAGGTCATACAATAGGATGCCGTCTACCAGAGACGACGACAGGCTCTTTAAATACTCTGTGTCTTTATTGATATCATCTGAATCCATGGAATAAATCAGAGTATTATAATCAAATTTCTTTGCTTCCTCGCCAAGAGCCGAGAATATGACCGGGTAATACATGGTATCGTTTAAATGTGAAATATTTCTGGGAATGGCTAAACAAACTGTCTTGCTGTGATTTTTAGACGACAGCCTGCGGGCGCTCAAACTTGGTGTATACCCCAATTCATCAATTGCATTTTTTATCTTCTTTTTCGTCTCGTCAGACATTCTCTCGAAATTTCCATTCAGATAATTTGATACAGTGGACTTGGAAACCCCTGAAAGCTTTGCTACATCAGATATTGTCGCGTTCTTCATACTCTCACCTCATGAATTATGATAATAAACCAATATTACCACACTTCCTGCTCAAAAAACATGGTCTTTTCGCAAAATACGCGTAGGTGGAACGGTTTAGTAGAACGGTTTATCAAATGTATAAAAAAAATAAAAACCGCTTTGGTGGAGCGGTTTATCTCTTCCCTTATTTAATAATATAGCATTGAACATTATGCTTGTCAATGTGTAATTTATTTTTATTTTTTTATGCATATTTTATATTCTTTCACACAAAAACATTTTATCCCCTCAATACATGCATGTTTTTTTTGTTTGTTTGATTATTTTTTTGTATTTATTGACAGCTTCAACCTGTTTTTAATGTAACACACATTAAATTACAATTCTTTTTTCTGACTGTTCCTTATACATGGCATGGATCCGCGACGCTGCATTTAAAAGCCTATATGGCCGTAATGGAGGCTTCCGGTAAGTCATCGTCCTGAGATGGCAACAGTCTGTACGTCCTGCTCCACAGCCTGTAAAAAAACACCAGCCGGCCGGATCTGCTTCCGGCCTGGCTGGCTATCTTCTTCTATCTTACTTTATGAACAGCTGTGTCCAATAATCGGTTCCGCTGGCATCCTGATAATGCCCTACCCCAATAGAAGTAAAATCACGATTCAGGATATTGGCCCTGTGGCCTGAGCTGTTCATCCAGCTCTGCATCACTGCCTCAGGCGAGTTCTGTCCGTAAGCAATATTCTCACC
>JAETTS010000112.1 GCA_021769025.1 Enterocloster bolteae | reverse complement strand
CTAAGGAGAGGCTTAACGCTTTCGGACTCCGTAGACCGGAGCGCGGTGGGGTGTAAGCGTGGACAGAAGGGAGAACATAATAGTATGATGACGATTGAGAGTTTCGAGGAGGCTGCGGAGGCAGTCAGTAAGGTGACCCAGGAGACGAAGTTGGTCTATAGTGAGTACTATTCGGAGCAGACAGGCAATAAGGTATATTTTAAGCCGGAAAATATGCAGTTTACTGGTGCATATAAGGTGAGGGGCGCTTATTACAAGATCAGCACGTTATCACAGGAGGAGCGGGAGAGAGGCTTAATCACAGCCTCCGCCGGCAACCATGCCCAGGGTGTGGCGTATGCGGCAAAGCTGGCCGGGATTCCGGCAACCATTGTGATGCCGGGGCCGACACCTCTCATCAAGATCAACCGAACCAAAAGCTACGGGGCAGAGGTGGTGCTGGCAGGGGAAGTGTTTGACGAGGCTTGTGACTATGCCTATCAGCTGGCGGAGGAAAGAGGCTTAACCTTTGTCCATCCCTTTGACGATTTGGCGGTGGCTACGGGACAGGGAACCATTGCCATGGAGATCATCAAGGAACTGCCTACCGTGGATTATATTCTGGTGCCTATCGGCGGCGGCGGACTGTGCGCAGGCGTGGCTACCTTAGCGAAGCTTCTGAATCCCAAGATCAAGGTCATCGGCGTGGAACCGGCTGGAGCGGACTGTATGAGGGAGTCCTTAAAAGCCGGACATGTAGTGGCGTTGCCCACTGTAAGCACTATTGCAGACGGTACGGCGGTGAAATGCCCCGGAGAGAAGATTTTCCCGTATATCCAGGAACATGTGGATGACATCATCACAGTGGAGGACAGCGAACTGATCGTGGCGTTTCTGGATATGGTGGAGAACCACAAGATGATTGTGGAAAATTCCGGGCTTTTGACTGTGGCAGCCTTAAAGCATATGGATGTGAAAAAGAAGAAGATTGTGTCTGTGCTTAGCGGCGGCAACATGGATGTGATCACCATGGCATCCATTGTGCAGCACGGCCTGATTCAGAGAGACCGGGTATTTACCGTATCGGTGCTCCTTCCGGACAAGCCAGGGGAGTTGGCACGGGTGTCGGCGCTTCTGGCCAAGGAGCAGGGAAATGTAATCAAGCTGGAGCACAACCAGTTTATCAGTATCAATCGAAATGCGGCGGTAGAGCTTCGGATTACGCTGGAGGCTTATGGGACAGCCCACAAGAATGCCATTGTGCAGGCATTAAATGATGCCGGCTACCGGCCTAAGTTAGTAAAGACTTCGGGGACCTATTAGGCACACCGAAAGAAATTGTTATAAAGAGGGGAAAACTATGAAATATCAGGACATAAGAAATTCCCGTGTGGGAATTGGTCTGTTGTATTTTATAAAATGGACAGTTATTTCTTGTATCATCGGAGTTGCAGGAGGGGTGGTAGGCAGTGTGTTCGGACATGGCGTGAGGCTGGCTACCAAGGCGTTTCAGAGTTACGGATGGCTTCTCCTTCTGCTTCCGGTGTCTGGATGTATGATTGTATGGCTGTACCGCAGGTTTCATGAGGAAGGAAACCGGGGAACCAATATGGTGCTTTCCTCCATTTCATCCAATGAGAAGATTACGCCGGCTACGGCTCCGCTTATTTTCATCAGTACGATTTTGACTCACTTGACCGGTGGATCAGCCGGAAGGGAGGGAGCGGCCCTCCAGCTGGGAGGCAGCATCGGAAGCCTGGTGGGGCAGGTGGTGCGGCTGGATGAGAAGGACAAAAAGATTGCAGTGATCTGTGGGATGAGCGCATGCTTCGGGGCATTATTCGGAACTCCTCTTGCTGCCGCGGTGTTCTGCATCGAAGTTGCCAATGTGGGAGTCCTTTATTATGCGGCACTGATCCCCAGTCTGTTTGCCTCCTTTATCGGGGCTGGTATTGCCGGTCTGGCTGGGCTTACGGGGGAGCATTTTGAGATTTTAGAGATTCCGGAATTTGGAATAGGTCCGGCGGTGAGGATTGTGATTTTGGGGATTTTGTGCGCCCTTGTCAGTGTTGGATTTTGCATGCTGCTTCACAGAGGGGAGCATCTGTATAAGAAGTATATAGGAAATCCCTATCTCCGGGTACTGGTTGCCAGCGGGTTCCTGATCCTCTTTACCCTGGCAGTGGGAACCAGAATTTATAATGGAAGCAGTATGGGACTTATCGAGGAGGCCATGGAGGGGAAGGCAAGATATGAGGCGTTTCTTCTGAAGGCAGTATTCACGGCAGTGACCCTGGGAGCAGGATATAAGGGCGGAGAGATTGTGCCAACCTTGTGCGGGGGAGCCACAGTTGGATGTGCTGTAGGGTCTCTCTTAGGGTTCTCGCCGGCTCTGTGCGCGGCTTGCGGTATGGCGGCCCTGTTTGTAGGGGTGACCAACTGCCCGCTTGCCAGCATGTTGATTGCCTTTGAGATGTTTGGATTTGAGGCGATGCCCTATCTGGTCATCGCAGTGGCAGTCAGTTTCGGGCTGTCCGGGTATTACGGGCTGTATGGCAGCCAGAAATTCGCCTACTCTAAGGTGCGGATGGAGAGAAGATACGGGGCGTAAATGGTATTGGAAGATGGCCTTGAAAGTGAGGGGTGTCAAAAACCTTCCTTTCAGGCCTATTTTATATGCTTTTCTACATCGCCGCATTATCTAACTCCAAATGGGATAACCTTACCTTTTTTCTGGAATTGCTTCTGATAAACAATTTCCCCTGTTCTATGTATAAGTCTTTCTGTTCCTCTGTCAGAGAGTGAAAGATCTGTAAAACCTTCTGATCCCGGTAGTCACTGTTGGAAATAGGCTGGAAATTCAGCAAAAAGTCAGTGGAAACGCCAAAATAACCGGCGATCTTTTTAAGGGTTCCAAAATCCGGCTCTCTGTTGTTGCGGACATAGTTTCCTATGGCGCTTGCAGAAATATTGAGGGCATCTGCCAGCTGTTTTTGGCTTAAGTCCCGGTCTTCTAGTAATTCTCTTAAAATATCCCCAAAGTTCATCTTATCACACCTGCTTGTATTATTATCATTGGTATTTTGGAATAATCATACATGGAATGTGTTTCCAATGGGACAGAAAGACACATAATGAATTGACGACATACAAAATGAATGTTATATTTAACACATAGAGTGAATTCGTTCTCAGGGTTATACCGGTCTTATTATGGCCGGTTTTTCCATAGCACTTTATACACTTAAAGTGTCAAAACAACACAATGAATTGACACCATTCAGAACGAATGCTATACTAAACAACACAAGTAAGATTATGGCCGAGAGAAGTGAAAGGAATGGCAAGAACAATGGCTGGAACAGAGTTATTTCGGACTTCATTTGTGGGTGGATATAATAAATCAGATGTGATGGAGTATGTGAAGAAGCTGGAGGGAGAGCTGGAGCATCTGCGGACGGTAAAGGAAAAAGCGGCAGCTTTGGAGAAATCGGTTTCAGAGTTATTGGAACAACAATCAAAGGAAAAGCAGACTTCAGGCCAGGCAGAGAAGCCAGAGCAGACAGACCGGTCAGGTCAGGCACAGAAGCCAGGGCAGGCAGATACACCCAATAACCAAAGCTGGCTTCCAAGGGATATGGATGAGGATGCATTTGTTGAGTTGAGAGAGAAGGCTCAGAAATATGATGAGAGTTATGACACGATCAAGAAACTGCTTCTTGATTCAAGAATTGAAGCACAGATCATCCTGAAAGATGCGGAAATGAAAGCCAATAAGATGGTGGAGGATGCCAAAATGCGGGCGGAAGAGCAGAGCAGGGAATCAGAGATACGCCTGCTGGCGGACGCGAAACTAAAGGCACGGAAAATTATCTTGGATGCAGAGAAGAGGGCGCAGGAGAACGCGGTAGAGGCAAAGAAAACCATTGCCATAGAAATCAGAGACTCTGCCAGCAAGATGCAATCGGAGGTTAGGGCAATACAAGCCAGCATGAATGAACTGGTTGAACAGCTTCCGTTCCGGTTGGAAAGGTGCATGGAAGAACAGCTTTTAATGGGAAGGACGATGGACTCATCCGTTAGGAAAGAGGACGGAGGAGATACATGATAGAAGATTTGCGGCAGCAGCAGATTGAGCATGTGCGTCGAAAAAAAAGAGAAGGAAGATGGAAGGTTATCATTGGCTTTGTACTGATCTTAAGTGTTCTGGTAGCAGTGTTAAGCCTGAATGCATACCGGAATAAGACGTTTGAGATCACATATTACAATCATAGCTCCCAGAAGATTGAGGAGCCCTTTAAGATTGCACTGCTGTGTGACCTGCATAATGGCGAATTCGGCAGTGGTAACTGGCAGTTGATTCAGGCCATTGCAGAGGAAGAGCCAGACCTTATACTGATTGCCGGTGATATGGTGAATCTTACAGAATCCGATGTCAGCGTGGCAGTCTCCCTCTGTGAGAAGCTGGCGAAGCTGGCTCCAACCTATTATTGTTATGGTAACCACGAAGGAACCTTGATGCATAACGGGATCCATGGCATCAAAATCCCCATTGATCAGTATGTGGAGGATGTGGGAGCCGTATTTTTCAGACAAAGTTTTTATCATCTGGAGATTAAGGGAAATTCAGTGGATCTGGGGGCTATTTCAACCGGATTGTCCGGATATGAACAGTGGGGAGCCTATAAAGCAGAGGAACTGGAGGCGGCAGATGATACAGACTTTAAGATTTTAGTTTCCCATCACCCGGATCTGTACTATGAGAAACTTAAAAAAGTGGAGGTGGATCTGGCTTTGGCAGGGCATTATCACGGAGGACAGATACGCATCCCCGGGCTTGGAGGCTTATACCATCCAAGCGGCGGGTTTTTCCCGAAATATGACGGAGGTTCCTATCAGCTGGAATATGCAAACCTAATTGTCAGCAGAGGGCTGGGGAATCACAGTTTGATTCCGCGAATCAATAACAAGCCCGAACTTGTGATAATCAATGTATGCAAGGATGAGGAAGAGATAAAAGAGAGATAAGCTTATGTTGATGAAATGGATAGACATACTGGAACGAGTATTGAACATAATCCCTTTATTCTGTGTGGCGATTGCAGCGCTATGGATTATATTTAACAAAGAGAAAAATCTTTTTAATGTAGTAAAGCACAACCTTAAAGCACTAGGCAGGTATCTGGTCATTTTGTTGGTGCTGCCTCTTTTGTGGGGCGGCATCCACGCGGCCACGAACCTTGTAACATCCAGCCAGGTATCAAGGGCGATCCTCAGGCTGAATTATCTGGAGGCATCCAGCGGTCTGACTCCCAATAAAACCAAGTTTACTGCCAGTAGCCTTTTGGCCGATCCCATTATGGAAAAGGTGATCGAAAAAGGGAATTATTTTGACCTGGATCCAGAGATACTGCGCAGTGGATTTACCATAAAACTGTTAAACCGCTCCAAAGAAGTCTCTCTGGAAAAGCCTTACATACCTACCGAATATTCCGTAACCTTCCAGCTGACAGAGCAGACATCCGGATTGCGGCCGGCCAGAGTGCTGGAACTGTATGGGGAGGTATTGACGGAATATTTTACGTCCTCCTATTCCAGAAAAACCAATGTTCTGGAGTTGGATTTTTCAGATCTGGAGCAGGCGGACTATATGGATATTGATGAGATCTTCAACACGAAGGCAACCGAGCTTCAACGCTACATGAGTGCCTGCAGCACGGAAAACGGCACATTTATCTCCTCCAAAACGGGAGAAAGCTTTCGCACGTTAAACCAGAAAATTTTAAATTATAAAGATGTGGCAATCGAAAATTATCATGCATTTGTATTGAAAAATGGAATATCAAAAAACCGGAGCCAGTACATAGGAAAGATGAATTACAACAACCGTATTCTGGATACAGACTATCGAAAGAATCTGGCGGCTTATCGGATCTCTCTCGATGTAATCCAGATGTATGAGAGAGATATGGCCAGAATCGTTTTAGTTCCTACAAGGGATTTGGGCGGTGAGTTTTATATGTCCAGAACCAAGATCGGCGTTGACAATTTTTCCAAGGGAGCTGAGGACGCTGCCACCAGGGCCTCCTCTTTGTCAAAGGATATCTCCAGCAACAATTATAAAATTGAACAGCTTAGGGCCAATAGCGGAAACTTAGAGAGGGAAGCGGATGCTATGATAGAGACGCTGAAGGAAGATCTTTTGCATCTTGCAACCCTGGCAATGGAGACCGTGCAGGATTATGATGAGCAAAGCACAGAGAATTATATTACCATACTGTACAGCGACGAGGCGGCAGCATTTCGCTCCTCTTTGACATCCGCTGTAAAAAGTGCCATCGTATTTTTTGGGCTTCTGCTTGTTCTCTGCTTGCTAAAACCGGAAAAGCATCGAGAAAGGAAACGATGAGGCATGAAGAAGTTTGATTTACTGGGTTATATTCGTAAATTTCAGATTTTGATCATTGCTGTCTCCATTTTGGCAGGCATCATGGGGTATACGGCTTTAAACCGTATGCAGACTTATACGGCAAGCGCCATCATCCGTTATGCAAATTCAGAAGCAGATAGAGGGAAGGCTCCAGATGGAAGCGACCTTGATACAACGGAGATCTATTCGGCCAACGTAGTCTCGGAAGTATTCTCCAGACTGGGATTGGATTATGCCGGATTTAATGTAGACGATATGAGGGCCAGGGGAGAGGTTCAGGCTTTAAGAACCAATGAAAAGGCAGCTTTGGATCAGGCGCTGACATCCAAAGGAGAGGAAGTAGTTGAAAAGCCTGTGGAGTATAAAGTGTCTTTTGTGGCCATGAACCAGGATTCAGATAATATGGAGGAGTTCGCAAGGCAGTTTCTGGATGAGATGCTGGACGCGTATATTTCCGACTACGGAGAAAACCACATTAATAATGCTTCCCCGGCCATCAATGACATTTCAAAAATCAACAGCCAAAATTACGACTATCTGGAAAAGGCAGAACTTTTGAAAAATTCCATATCTTCTGCCAACAATGCACTGAACCGCAAGCTGGAATCAGCAGACGAACAGTTCCGCTCCACAGCGACCGGATACTCGTTTACAGACCTTCAAAAGGAATTTGCCTTGCTAAAAAATGTGTGGGTTCCGGAAGTATTTGCCTATATTCTGGAGAACCATGTGACACAGGATCGGGATGTTCTGATTGCAAAATATGAGAACCGGATTCATGACCACAGACTAAGCAATAATAAGCGGCAGGAACAGATTGCCTATATACGGGGTATTATTGACGCTTACGTGAATATGATGCGGGAATCCGGGAACACAGACATTACATACGAGTATATCATACAGGATGTGGACGATAACTGGTATGAATTAGATGGAACCGAAGGCAAATACAGGGCAGACCAGACGGTGGAGTACGACACCCTTCTGGAAGACTATCGATCGGAATGCATAGACTATGAGGAGGCTCTGGTAGATATTACCTACTGCCAGTATATTCTGGATGTGTATAACGGGCGAGGCAGTGACAATGACGGTGCGGCTGTAAAGGCGTGGCTGAAT
>JAETTS010000111.1 GCA_021769025.1 Enterocloster bolteae | reverse complement strand
CCGTCACATAAAATAAAAGTATTAAAGCGGATAGAATAAAAAGGAGTGTCGTGCATGAAGTTCAAGAAGGACTTAAAAGGCGTCAATATGAAAAAACTGTTCCGCAGAAATCAGATTATCGTCACCACACTGGCGGTTATGATCGCAGCGGCAGGTTATTTAAACTACACAGGAAAACAGGAATTAGAGGCTGGCAATACAGCATTTGAGGCAGGGCTTACGGATATTTCGGATGAGGATATTTTGGCAGAGAATCAAAGGCTTTTAGACAGCCAGGGAACCTATGAGGAGATCATGAGCCTGGATCAGGATTTAAGCCAGATTGAGGAGGCAGAGTCGGTATCAGCGGAGGAACTTCAGTCAGTTACAGACAGCGGGGGGCAACAGTATGCCCAGGCGGAGACGGTTGCTGAGCAGGCAGGTATGGAAGCAGGCCTGGAGAATCCGGGAGAGGCGATTCTTACAAGCGGAATGAAAGTGTCCGATTACATAGCCAGTGTTCAATTAAGCAGGGAGCAGGTTCGGGCTAAAAATAAGGATACTCTTTTGAATATCATCAACAATTCCAATATTGCAGAGGAAGCCAAGCAGCAGGCCATTCAGGATATGATTGAGCTGACAGAGACTGCGGAGAAGGAAAACGCGGCGGAGACGCTTTTGATGGCAAAAGGATTTTCAGACCCGGTGGTAAGCATTTCTTCCGACAAGGTAGATGTGGTGGTCAATGCTTCTTCCATCACCGATGCCCAGCGAGCCCAGATTGAAGATGTGGTGAAGCGCAAGGCAGAGGTAGGAGCCGACAGTATCATCATTACTCTTTTAAATCTGGATGAATAGGGTTTTTAACACCGAGTTTTTGATATACCCACAAAAATACCTTTGCAAACAAGAGTATTTTTGCTATAATAGGGCTATTATAGATATGTGAGGAGGTATTTGGCGTGGAAGAGATGGAGAACAGAAATACACATAAAGTATATGAGAAAGATAAAATCGGGGAAGTACAGATCGCAGATGAGGTGGTAGCCATTATTGCAGGCCTGGCAGCTACAGAGGTGGAAGGCGTGGATTCCATGGCCGGGAATATTACCAATGAGTTGGTTGGCAAGCTGGGGATGAAGAACCTTTCTAAGGGGGTCAAAGTTGATGTGACAGAGGAGCATGTGTCTGTGGATCTGTCCCTGAACATGAAGTATGGCTACAATATCCCGGATGTATCAGAGAAGGTTCAGGAAAAGGTAAAGACTGCCATCGAGAACATGACAGGCCTGAATGTGCTGGATGTAAATATTAAGATTGCCAGTGTGAATATGGAAGACGAATAACACTGGAAGATCGTGCCGGAGGATGTCAGGAAATGCTTCGGCCCCACGGAAAAAAGTCGGAAGACGCAGCTGCTTGTTGGGTGGCTGCGCCTTTGCCGTATGATGAAATGCGGATGCCGTAACCGCTTAGAGAGATTCTGAAGCGGCTATGAATCAACCAGGAGGATGGAGTATGACCAGAAGAGAATTGCGCGAGCACTGCTTTAAGATGCTGTTTTGCGCAGATTTTTACCCGGCAGAGGAGACAAAAGAACAGCTGGAAACCTATTTTGAAGTATCCGGGGAGGACGAGACAACGCCGGAAGGAGTCTTAAGTATTCTTCATCAGGCAGTGTTTGACGAAAAGGATCGCCAATATCTGTATCAGAAGGCGCAGGCAGTGACAGACAAGCTGCCCCAGCTGGATGCCAGGATCAATGAGGTGGCACAGGGCTGGAAGACAAAGCGGATGGGAAAGGTAGATTTGACGATCCTTCGTCTTGCCCTTTTTGAGATGAATTATGATCAGGAGATACCAGAGAAGGTAGCCATCAACGAGGCAGTGGAACTGGCCAAAAAGTTCGGGCAGAAGGAGTCTCCGGCGTTTATTAACGGCGTGCTGGCGAAGTTGGTTTCCAGCCAGGAGACAAGCTGATCATGGCAAGTGTCTATTCAGTCAGCCAGGTTAATTCCTATATTAAGAATCTGTTTTCCCAGGATTTCCTGTTAAACCGCATTCGCGTCCGGGGAGAAGTATCCAATTGCAAATACCACACGTCGGGACATATTTATTTTACATTGAAGGATACATCCGGAACCCTGGCTGCTGTGATGTTCGATGGCCAGAGGAGAGGGTTGGAGTTTCAGCTTAAGGAAGGGCAGCAGGTGGTGGTATCCGGAACGGTCGCTGTCTATGAGAGAGACGGCAGATATCAGCTGTATGCCAAGGAGATCAAGCGGGACGGAGTAGGAGACTTATTCGAGCGGTTTCAACGGCTTAGAAATGAGCTGGAAGATATGGGGATGTTTGCGGCGGAGTACAAGCAGCCCATTCCCAAGTATGCCAGAACCGTTGGAATCGTGACGGCCAGCACAGGCGCAGCCATACAGGATATTATGAACATTTCCGCCAGAAGAAACCCTTATGTGCAGCTGATCCTGTATCCGGCATTGGTGCAGGGAGAGAATGCCAAATACAGCATTGTGAAGGGAATTGAGACGCTGGATGCCATGGGATTGGATGTGATGATCGTGGGAAGAGGCGGCGGTTCCATCGAAGATCTGTGGGCATTTAACGAGGAGATGGTAGCTCGTGCTATTTTTGACTGTCAGACTCCGGTGATCTCTGCCGTGGGACATGAGACCGATGTGACCATTGCAGATTATGTGGCAGACCTGCGGGCGCCTACCCCTTCGGCGGCGGCGGAACTGGCGGTGTTTGATTATAAGCAGTTTGAGGACAGGCTTCAGGTGATCCGGGAGGCTCTTACCAGAGGGATGGGAAGAAGCCTGGAGCGGAAGAAGTACCAGGTGGAGCAGTGCAGGCTTAAGCTTCTGATGCACCATCCGGAACAGCAGATGAACGAGTATCGGCAGCGTCTGGCTGATATGGAAGAACAGATGAGGGCATTGACAGACAGACGGCTTCTGGACAGAAAACACCAGCTGGCCCTGCTTAGCGGACGGCTTCACGGATTGTCTCCACTAGAAAAGTTAAGCAGAGGCTTTGGATTTGTGACAGACAAAGGGGGATCCAGGGTGGAGTCGGTTGACAACCTGGCAGAAGGAGAAACTCTGGATATCCGTTTTAGAGACGGAAAGGTGAAGACCAGGATCTTGGCGGTGGCTCGTGGGGCCCTGGACGAATCGTTTAAGGATCATGGACAGGGTGGTAAAAATACGGATTCGGTAGCGGATGGCCAGAGGCCAGGCAGAAAGATGGTGGATGGACTTGAAAGACTATGAGAATATGGAAATGACGGAAGCGATGGATGAACTGGACGGCCAGGATCTTGACGGAGAACAGAATGATCGGTCCATTGAGAGGACACTTGAGGAGTTGGAGTCTGTCATTGAGAAGATGGAGGACAGGAACTGTTCTCTGGAAGACACCTTTGCCCTCTATGAATCGGGTATGAAGATGGTCAAGACGTGCAGTGAGAAGATAGAAAAAGTGGAAAAAAAGATTCAGATTTTGTCGGAGGAAGGACAGAATGAAGAATTCTAAAGAACTTCTGAAACAATATACACAAGAAGTGGAACAGGTGATTGAGGGCTATCTGCCCAGGGAAGAGGGACAGCTTAAACATCTGGCAGCCGCTATGAATTACAGCATGAAGGCAGGAGGCAAACGCTTAAGGCCGCTTTTTATGAGGGAAGTGTATCGAATGTTTGGAGGCTGTGGACAGGAAATCCAGCCGTTTATGGCAGCCATAGAGATGATACATACCTTTTCCCTGGTTCACGATGACCTTCCCTGCATAGACAATGACAGACTTCGCAGGGGGCGTGACACCACCTGGGTGAAATTTGGCGAGGATTTAGCAGTTCTGGCAGGGGATGGCTTGTATGGATATGCCTTTGAGACTGCGTCCAAAGCACTGGTATATACAGAGAATGTGGAGGCGGCAGGCCGGTGCATCGGGCTTTTGGCAGCCAAGTCAGGTATGTACGGCATGATCGGCGGGGAGACGGTGGATGTGGAACTGACCGGAAAGCCTATGACAAAGGAACAGCTGGATTTCGTCTACCGGTTAAAGACAGGAGCCTTGCTGGAAGTGTCCATGATGATCGGAGCGATTCTGGCCGGTGCCGACGAGAGCCAGGTAAAGGTTGTGGAGAGAATGGCCTCCTGCGTCGGGATGGCCTTTCAGATCCAGGATGATATTCTGGATCTGACCAGCAGCCAGGAGGCGTTAGGCAAACCGGTACTCAGCGATGAGAAGAATCATAAGACAACCTTCGTTACCTTGTATGGGATGGATGAGGCGAGACAGGCTGTTGAGCGGTTGTCACGGGAGGCGGTGGAAGCACTGGAAAGCCTTCCGGGGGATCATGGGTTTGTGAAGGAACTGATCATGATGCTGGTAACGAGAGAGCGGTAAGGGATGGATGGAGGTAGCAGGCCATATTATTTCAGATAGCCTGATTATGGCGGATTTCGGATGCTTTTTGAATTGTGAGAGCATGCAGAAACCGAGCAATTCATGGTATCCCAGCATCATGACATCGGTATCAGAGCAGTTACAAAACTTGGCAGATAGGAAAAGGTGCTATGTTAGAGAGGATAAATGGGCCTTGGGACATTAAGGCCTTGAATCAGAAGGAACTGGAGGAACTGGCTCAGGAAATCAGAGATTTTCTCATCGAGAAGATCAGTGCCACAGGAGGACACCTAGCATCCAACTTAGGGGTGGTGGAACTGACTATGGCAATCTATAAGATTTTTGACCTTCCAAAGGATAAGATTATCTGGGACGTAGGGCATCAGGCATATACCCACAAGATTTTAAGTGGTAGAAAGGATGCCTTTGATGAACTTCGCCAATTTGGCGGGATCAGTGGATTTCCCAAGACAAAGGAAAGTCCCTGCGACGCTTTTAACACCGGGCACAGTTCCACCTCCATCTCGGCAGGACTGGGGATGGCCCTGGCAAGGGATTTACAGGGGGAAGACTATTATGTAGCGTCTATTATCGGGGACGGGGCCTTAACCGGAGGGATGGCCTACGAGGCGCTTAACAATGCCGCCAGGATAGAGCGGAATTTTATCATCATATTAAATGACAACGAGATGTCCATCTCCGAAAATGTAGGAGGAATGTCCAAGTATTTAAGCGGGATTCGAACGGGAGACGGATACAATGATTTTAAAAAAAATGTGACAAACGTATTGGAAAAGATCCCGGTGGCCGGTCCCAAGATCATAGACAAGATCAGCCGGACCAAACAGGGGATCAAGCAGCTTTTGATTCCTGGAATGTTGTTTGAGAATATGGGCATCACCTATTTAGGGCCAGTAGACGGCCACGACTTAAAACAGTTGTGCAGGGTTCTAAGGGAGGCAAAGCGGCTGAATCATGCTGTCCTGGTTCACGTATTGACAAAAAAGGGGAAAGGCTATGCCCCGGCAGAGCGATATCCAGACCGATTTCATGGAGTGGAACCCTTCGATATCAAAACAGGAAAGCCTAAAGGGGAGAAGATCTATCCTTCCTACACGGAGATTTTTTCCAAAGAATTGTGCCACCTGGCCCAGAAGGACGAACGGATCGTGGCAGTCACGGCAGCTATGCCTGACGGGACGGGATTAAACCGGTTTCAGAAATTGTACCCGGAGCGCTTCTTTGATGTGGGAATCGCCGAACAGCATGGAGTGACCAGTGCGGCGGGGATGGCGGCGGCTGGCCTTAAGCCGGTGGTGGCGGTGTATTCCTCATTTCTGCAGAGGGGATATGACCAGATTGTCCATGACGTGTGCCTACAGAACCTTCCGGTGGTGTTTGCCGTTGACCGTGCAGGGCTGGTGGGAAGCGACGGAGAGACCCATCAGGGAATCTTTGACCTGTCCTATCTGACCTCCATTCCCAATATGAGCGTTCTGGCGCCTAAGAACCTGTGGGAACTGCGCCGGGATATGGAATTTGCCCTTCAGTATGACGGGCCGATCGCCATTCGGTATCCAAGAGGAAAGGCTTACCGGGGGTTAAAGGAGTTCAATGCGCCTATTGAATATGGAAAAGGCGAGATCTTATATCAGGGAAGGGGGCTTGCGCTGCTGGCAGTAGGAAGCATGGTAAGCACAGCGGAACATATCCGTGACAAGCTGAATGCGGAAGGCAAGAATGTAACGCTAGTAAACGGGCGTTTTATTAAACCCATTGATTTTGATCTGGTCGGGCGCCTGGCAGAGACTCATGACCATCTGGTGACCCTGGAGGAGAACGTGCTTCAGGGAGGATTTGGGCTGCAGGTGACAGCCTATGTGCATGAACATTATCCTGAGGTGAAGGTGTTAAATATCGCTTTGCCAGATGCATATGTGGAACATGGCAATGTGTCTCTTCTGAGGGAGGCGCTGGGGATAGACAGTGATTCCATTATCCGCAGAATGAGGGAAAATGGATTTGCGGATGACATAGAAAGAGGAATTGGATGAAAGAACGGCTGGATATACTTTTGGTGAAGCAAAATCTGGCACCGTCCAGGGAAAAAGCCAAAGCGGTCATTATGGCTGGGATCGTCTATGTGGACGGCCAGAAGGAGGATAAGGCGGGAACCTTGTTTGAGGATACGTCTTCTATTGAAGTTCGAGGCAGCACGCTTCCTTATGTAAGCCGGGGAGGGCTGAAACTGGAAAAAGCCATGACTCATTTCGGGCTTTCCCTGAAAGGTAAGATTTGTATGGATGTGGGGGCTTCCACCGGAGGCTTTACGGATTGCATGTTGCAGAATGGGGCGGTAAAGGTCTATGCTGTGGATGTGGGACATGGACAGCTGGCCTGGAAACTGCGAAACGATGCGCGGGTGGTCTGTATGGAGAAGACCAATATCCGGTATGTGACAGAGGCGGATGTACCGGACAGGATTTCATTTGCATCCATTGACGTGTCCTTTATCTCCTTGATCAAGGTCTTGGAGCCAGTCAAAAAACTGCTGACACAAGACGGGCAGATCGTGTGTCTGATTAAGCCTCAGTTTGAGGCCGGCAGGGAAAAGGTGGGGAAGAAGGGGGTTGTCAGGGAGAAAGAAACCCATGTGGAAGTGATCGAAGCGGTGGTTGCTTATGGCAGAGGGATTGGGTTTGGGATCCTGAATCTGGAATTTTCTCCCATCAAGGGGCCGGAAGGCAATATTGAATATCTTTTGTATCTGCAGAACAGTCCAAAAGAGGGGCAAGATCAGCAGGTGGAGGTAAAAGCGGTGGTGGATCAGGCCCATACATGTCTGGCGTAGAAAGGGAGCGGGATTGTTTAGGAATTCATGCAATGTAGGATTGGTGTGGGGAGCACTTGCGGGATTTCCATAGATGGTGTAGGAGAGAGAATACGATGGAATGCTTTTACTTGATCTTGAATCCTCAGAAGGCCGGAGCAGTGGAGAGGGCTGGAAAAATCAGGGATTATCTCCATGGGTGCGGCTGCCGGTGCCTGATTCAAGGGGAGGAAGAGAGGCAGGAAGAAACATGTGCCAGGACAGAGCCTGTGGGACAGAGTGAGGTAGGAATGAAAAGAGACATGGCCGAGCCTGGGAGGCAGGAGGAGACAGTAGGGAGATGGGAAGGCTTCGGCAGGAAAGAAGGATATCGGTATACGGATGCCTGCCAG
>JAETTS010000110.1 GCA_021769025.1 Enterocloster bolteae | reverse complement strand
TGTCAACCAGCATATGGGACAGTTTGACCTCCGGATAGTCCTTTGCCACATCCTCCACAACGTTTCTCCACAGTCTGGAGGAATCCAGCACATTGGCCTTGTCCACACTGATGACATTCTTCCTCCGCTTCATGGCAATATCAAAAGCCTTTACGGCAATTCTTCGAATCTCCTTTTCATTGTATGTCAGAGTATCCACGGCTGTCATGACTCCGTCCACCGGTTCCGTATGACGCTTGCCGAAATACAGGCCTCCGGTCAGCTCTCTCATGATCACCATGTCAAACCCGTCGCCAATCACCTCCTTCTTCAGAGGACATGCCTGTTCCAACTCCTTATAGAGGTAAGCCGGACGAATATTGGCAAACAGATTCAACCCTTTCCGAATGGCCAAAAGCCCTGCTTCCGGCCTTAAATTAGGCGCAACATCGTACCAACGGGAATTCCCCACATCACCGCCTACGGCTCCCAACAGTACGGCATCGCTCTGCTTCGCTGTCATAAGCGCCTCATCGGTTAAGGGAACTCCATATGCATCGATGGAACATCCGCCCATCAGCACTTCCGTATATTGAAATTCATGGCCATACACCTGGCCAACCTTGTCAAGCACCTTACATGCCTCTTTTACAATCTCCGGACCGAGTCCGTCTCCCGGTATGGTTACAATCCTGCAGTTCATATAGTCTGTTCCTTCCCGTTTCCATCTTCCCAGCCCGTTTCCAGCAGTCTGCTCTTGGATGGATTTCTGCTCTATAAACAATATAAGTTTCTCTTCATAATATCTCATTTCCAGGGAGATTTCAATAATGGTTTTGAATTTCTCATAAACTTATTTGGAATTCTATGTATAATCTGGGGTTATAGCATATCTTTTCCTGCTTTTATATCTTTACCTTGGTCCATGCCCCTGAACGGAATCTCCATCTGGTCAGGACAAATCGGGTCAGCTGATCGCAGACAACTCCAAGCCAGATCCCCATTACTCCCAACCCAAAGGTATAACACAGAAGGTAGGAACTGATAGTTCTCACAAACGTAACACTGAATGTGGAGACCATGGTAGTATATCTGACATCCCCAGCCCCCCGCAGGCATCCCATATAGATAACCTGGGAGATCTGCAGCATCACCACAACGACGATAACCTGCATTATCCGCACTCCGATTGCCACAATATGAGGCTCCCTGAAGTAAAGGCCGAAGAATGCCTCCCCTCCCAGAAGATAAAGAACTGCCAGCACCAGGGAGATTGCATTGCCGATCCTCTGACAGATGAACCCATATAATTTGGCCATATCCGGCCGCTCTTCTCCCAGGCTTCTTCCAATCAAAGCCACAGCCGCAACCTGCATACCGTCTCCGAAAGAGAAAGAAAGGCTCATAACATTCATCCCCACCTGATGGGCAGCAAAAACATCGGTTCCCAGTTTAGCCGTCATAACGGCAGTGGACATAAATCCGATACGCAGAAGGATCTGTTCCAGGAAAATATTGGATCCAATGTGGAAGATGTTGGTCATAGCTTCTATACGGGGGCGAATCCTTTTCTGCAACATATAAAAAACATTCACAAACCCGTCTTTCTTAAACAGGGATCGGACACTCATACCACAGGCTACCACCGTCCCAAAGACTGTAGCCAGAGCTGCCCCGTAAATCCCAAGAGCCGGGAATCCAAAATTTCCTCCGATCAGCAGATAATTACCAATCATATTCAATACATTGGCCGTCACATTGGTCTTCATAGCAATCCTGGTATTGCCTGCCCCTCTCTGGGCCGCATTGATCACCAGAGAAATAATGTTGAACATCATCCCTCCCATAATGATCCGAAAATAAGCCACCGCACTTTTATGGGTATCCTCCCCAGAACCGCACAGGCGTATGATCGGATCTGCAAAGGCCACACAGGCCGCACTGACAATAACTCCCATCACCACGACAAAGGCCAGAGCCGCTACCAGAGTCTCATTAGCCCCCTTTTGATCCTGCTGCCCCTTTCTCCTGGCTACAATAGCGGAAACTGCCACATTTACCGCAATAAAAATCGCCAGACCGATAAACTTAGGCTGGGTAGTCAGGCCTACCGCAGCCACGGCGTAGGCTCCGATGGTACTTACCATCAAGGAGTCCACCATGCCGGCTAGGGCTACGAAGAAAGATTCCAAGACAGAAGGCCAGGCCATCTGGAAGGTTTCCTGGATGAAAGATCGGTTGTTTTTAAAAAAATCGTTTGCTTTGTTCATTTTGTTCTTCCTTGTTTATCCTAACTTTGGTTGTAAAAAGGTTGTCTCGAAGGTTCTGCCTCAATTTCTCCACATCCCCATCCGCAAAACAATACCCGTCCATCCCCGTCTCCGCCGCCCCCTTAATATTAGCCGGCAGATCATCTACAAAGAAGCATTCCTGCGGAATCAAATGAAATCGTCTGTATAAATGCTGATACATCTCCTTCTGAGGCTTTATACACTTTACCTCAGCAGAAAACAAAACCCCGTCAAACCATTCAATCCCGGGAAGCACCTGCCTATAGCAAGACAACATGCGCAAAGATGCATTGGAACACAGATAGATGCCATATCCCTTTTCTTTCAGCTCCTTTATCAACTCCCGTATCCCCGGAATCTCCCACATACAATACTCATGCCAATGCTCCAAACACATCCGGGCAGCTTCCCTTGCATGTCCCTCTGGAAGACGGGCCTGCATCTTCTTCAAGGCCTCCTCCTCAGAGATCAGCCCCATATCCAGAAACAGCCATTCCGGCGAGACGAATACAGAGGTATTTACCATCTGCTGTTCTTTTTCATCCTCTGAAAACTGTCGGCACGCCCTCATGGGATCATACCGCACCAGAACATTCCCCATATCGAATACTATATTTTTTATCATCTGATTTTCCTCATTCATGCAAGAATCCACTTGTTTCTCAAACGCAAAAAAGAACTCCAGTCTGTTTTTCATCAGACGGAAGTCTTTTTCTCAATACTTCTGCTCTTTATGTCTCTGGCTTCTCCACCTGAACAATGGCCGATTTCTGCATCGGGATCCGGCAGTTTTTATTGCTGCCAAACTCGATGATCACCGTATCGTCAGTCATATCGATCACCACTCCATAGAATCCGCTGGAGGTCAGCACACTGTCACCTACGGCAATACTTGCCATCAATTCCGCCATCCTCTTTTTCTCTTTGTTCTGGGGACGGATTGCGATAAAATACATTAAACCGATGAGAAACGCCGCATATACCACCCAAAATCCAACACCCATACCGCCGCTTGCTGTAATCATAATTTCCTTTCCTCCTTGCCCGGTTCTCTGCCGCCTCGGCACAGGAACGCTCTTATTCTCTCTTTATTTCCCCGTCATGCCGTCAAGCTTCTGTGCTTTGTACTCTCCATAACGGTGTTCTTCGATTGCCTCGCGAATCTCTTCCATCATTTTATTATAAAAATACAAATTATGCAATACACATAATCGCATCCCAAGCATTTCTTTCGCCTTCAGAAGATGGCGGATATATGCCCTGCTGTAGGAGCGGCAAGCCGGGCACATGCACCCTTCCTCGATGGGCCGGACATCCAGCTGGTACTGCTGATTAAATAAGTTTAACTTCCCTCTGTTGGTGTAGACATGACCGTGCCGCCCGTTTCTGGTGGGATAAACACAGTCAAAAAAGTCCACCCCTCGATCCACAGCCTCCAGGATATTGGCTGGTGTTCCCACTCCCATCAGGTACGTAGGCTTGTCTTTGGGAAGATGCGGTACCGTCTCATCCAGGATCCGGTACATCTCCTCATGGCTCTCCCCCACTGCCAGACCTCCTATGGCATACCCGTCCAGGTTCATGTCGGTGATGGTTCTGGCATGACGGATACGGATATCTTCGTAGATACCACCCTGGTTGATGCCGAACAGAAGTTGCTGTTGGTTGATGGTATCCGGAAGAGCCTTCAGTCGCTCCATCTCTTTCTGACACCGCTCCAACCACCGGGTAGTCCGATCCACAGAACGTTCCATGTAACTTCTGTCCGCCACACTGGAAGGGCATTCATCAAAGGCCATTGCGATAGTGGATCCCAGGTTAGATTGAATCTGCATACTTTCCTCCGGCCCCATGAATATCTTGCGCCCATCAATGTGAGACTGAAAATACACGCCTTCTTCCTTGATCTTTCGCATACCTGCCAGGGAGAAGACCTGAAAACCACCGGAGTCTGTGAGAATCGGCCTGTCCCAACTCATAAACTTGTGAAGGCCGCCCAACTGCCGGATCAGATTGTCTCCAGTTCTCACATGAAGGTGATAGGTGTTGGACAACTCCACCTGAGTACCGATCTGTCTTAGGTCATCTGTGGATACCGCTCCCTTGATGGCTCCCACGGTTCCTACATTCATAAACACCGGTGTATGGATGACGCCGTGGACAGTGGTAACCTCTGCCCGCTTGGCGCCTCCGTCACTGGCTATGATCTTATATTCCATGGCCTATTTTTTCTCTTTCTTCTTCCATGTGGTCATCACATACCACAGCGCTCCCGTAATGCATACGGATGAATAAGTGCCGCATACGATTCCTGTCATCAGCGGCAGCGCAAACTCGCGGATGGAACTGACACCCAGAAGGAACAGTACAAGAACCATGATAAATGTGGTCAGGGACGTATTGATACTTCTGGTAAAGGTCTGGGTGATACTTGCATTGACCACCTCTTCCAGAGTTTCCTTATTGTTCTTAATCTTTAAGTTCTCACGGATACGGTCAAAGATTACAATGGTAGCATTGATGGAGTATCCTACAATGGTCAGCATACATGCAATGAACGTAGAACCTACAGACCACCTTGCAACTGCATAGAACGTCAATACCACAAATACATCATGGACAAGGGCAGCCACTGCGCTGGCCGCAAATCGGATGTCTTTAAACCGGAACCAGATGTATATCAGCATGCAGATGGTAGCAATCACTACTGCCACAATCGCGTCCTCTTTCATCTCCTTGCTGACCGCGCCGGAGATGCTTTCCGCTGTCGTCATGTTGGAATCCACACCAAAGTTCTCCTCCAGGGCTTTGTCCAGAGCCTCTCTCTGATCTACTGACAAGGTCTTGGTCTTAAAGATCACTTCGTTGGTTCCCTCAACCTTCTGGGTCTGTACCTCCGGGTCTCCTGTCACCTGCTCTACAATAGGAACCACCTTAGAAGAAATATCCTCAATACTCATATTTTCATTGAAGGTAACATTGGTGGATGTTCCGCCTTTGAATTCAATGCCATAGTTTAAAGAACCTTTACCACCTGCTGCGTTCATCGCCATGAATCCCCAGCCTGCCACCATCATCACACCGGATATGATAAAATACAGCTTCCGCCTGCTTAAGAACTCCACAGGCTTTCTGCCTTTGCGGATTCCGTAGAACTTGGCATCCTGGAATCCCATCCAGTACAGTGCGTACAAAGCGCCTTTGGTAACAAACAATGCCGTAAACATGGACAGAAGGATACCGATAGCCAAGGTAGAGGCGAAGCCTTTTACGGAGCCGGAACCTCTCCAGAACAGAACGGCTGCAGCGATAAGCGTGGTTACATTGCCGTCAATAATTGCAGACATTGCCTTGGAAAATCCCGTTTTGATGGCAGAATGAACGGTTTTTCCAACGCCGATCTCTTCTTTGATACGGGTGAAGATAATTACATTGGCATCTACCGCCATACCGATAGACAGAATGATACCGGCAATACCTGGCAGAGTTAAAGTGACTTCAAAGGCGGCCAGAAGAATCAACACCAGACCTACATACAATGCCAAAGCCAGAGCGGACGCAAGACCAGGGATCAGATACACTGCAATCATGAAAATGACTACGATACCAAATCCGATAGCGGCTGCCTTCAGGCTGGTGGAAATGGCTTCCTGGCCTAATTTAGCCCCCACCACGTTGGAGCGCAATACTTCCAGTTCCAGGGAAAGAGACCCGATACGAATGGTCGCCGCCAGATTCTCTGCCTCTTCATAAGTATCCATACCGGTAATGACACATGCGCCATCGGTGATAGCTACCTGTACTACCGGAGCTGATTTGATCTCCTCATCATAGATGATGTAGATGATCTTACCAATGTTGTTGGCTGTGGCTTCCGCAAAGGTTGCCGCGCCTTCGTCGGTAAAAGTTAAGCTTACCACATACTCGCTCTGTCCGTTTTTCTCATCAATCCCCGCCTGAGCGCTTGCCACCTGATCTCCTGTCAGGATCACCTGGCCCTCCTGATCCATGAAGATCAGGGAACCTGGCTTGCCCAGATCACGCAGCACTGCATTGGCATCAGACTCACCGGGAATATCGATATTGATACGATTGTTTCCTTCCTGGTAAACTTCTGCTTCCGTACTGTAGTTCTGTACTCTCTGCTGCATCTTGTAGATGGTATCGGACATCTCCTCCGAAGTAGGATTCTCTTTTACCGTCTGATACGTGATACTGACACCGCCAGATAGATCTAACCCCAGTTTGATGTCATCCATGGTATCATAACCAAAATAGCCAAACACACCAATGCAGATGAGAATGGCCAACAGGCCTAAAAGGCCTCTTCCTTTGTTGCTCTTCATCTTTTTTCTCCTTTTACAACTGTCTTTTCTCCTTGAGGCTTGCTTGCCTTTCTGGGAATTACTCTTCCATATCTGCCAGCGCTGCCTTGATCATGATCGAGCATTCGATGCGTTTTTTCTGCATCTGGCAGCCAATCTCATAGGCATCGGTAATGGATCCGTGGAAATTGTAGGAATTGGCGGCGCATCCGCCGCTGCAGTAAAACCTGGCAAAGCAATCCTTACACGTTTCCTTTGCATAGACATTGCACAGTTTAAATGTATCCCGCACGTTTGTGTTGGTAATGCCTTCCTCTACATTTCCCAAGAAGAATTGTTCCTGTCCTACAAACTGATGGCAGGGATACAGATCCCCCCACGGTGTCACTGCCAGATACTCTGTGCCAGAGCCGCATCCGGACAGGCGTTTTGCCACACAGGGGCCCTGATTCAAATCTATCATAAAGTGAAAAAAGTTAAATCCTCTTCCCTCTTTTTTTCTATTAATATACTCCACTGCCAGCTTATCATACTCTTCCAGTATCTTTGGAATATCCTCCTCCTGGATAGCGTAAGGCTCTTTCGGATCCGCCACAACAGGCTCTATGGACATCTGTTCAAAGCCCAAATCTGCAAAGTGAAGCACATCTTTGGAAAAATCCAGATTATTCCTGGTAAAGGTGCCTCGGACATAGTAGTTGGTCTGATTTCTGCTGTCTGCAAACTTCTGAAATTTAGGAACAATCAGGTCATAGCTGCCATCCCCCTTCCGAAACGGCCTCATTCGGTCATTGACTTCCTTCCGTCCGTCCAGGCTTAACACCACGTTGGACATCTCTCGGTTGCAGAACTCCATAACCTCATCGTTTAACAGCACGCCGTTGGTTGTAAGGGTAAAACGAAACCTCTTGTCGTGGACGGCTTCCTGGGAACGGCCATATTCCACCAGCTGCTTTACCACTTCCCAGTTCATAAGCGGTTCCCCGCCAAAGAAATCCACCTCCAGGTTCCTTCTGTTTCCGGAATTGGCAATGAGGAAATCCAGAGCTTTTTTCCCTACTTCAAAACTCATAAGCGCCCGACGGCCATGGTACTCGCCCTCCTCGGCAAAACAGTACCGGCATGCAAGGTTACAATCATGAGCAATATGGAGGCACAAAGCCTTAACTACTGTCTTCCTCTTTTTAAA
>JAETTS010000109.1 GCA_021769025.1 Enterocloster bolteae | reverse complement strand
TAGGATGGAAAAAAGATCACCATGGTCTGATGAACATACAACATATGAAAACGGATTCTGGATGCCTGGCTTTGGCGGAACAGCTCAATCTGCTTTATGGCATCGGGCAAAGAGTTTTCATCTAAAAAGTAAAGATAACATAATTCATAAGGGATATGGTCAAAGTCCATAAATTTCTCGTAGGGGCGGAAAAAATCTTCATTTTCTGAATCCGAGTCTTGGGCCGCAAGTTCGTTGATGATATTTAAGATCATGGTGTTTTCCATATGGTTACGGGAAATATCATTGGGGGTGAGGATGCCGGAGAGCCTTTTTTTGGAGATCTGGTCCATAGTCTTTCTTACGCTTTCCACAATCTGCTCTTCCTTACAGGGTTTCAACAGATAATGGTGGACTCCGTACTGCATAGCCTCTCTCGCAAATTCAAATTCCCCATACCCTGAAAGAATGATAAACTCCACATCCGGATGTACCTTTTTGATTCGCTGGATCAGCTGCAGCCCGGATAGCCCTGGCATTTTTATGTCGGTCATCACAATATCCGGGTATTCATCCATGATGATGTCATAAGCTTCCAGCCCATTGGACGCAGTCTTTACCACGTCAATCCCCAGGGATTGCCAGGGGATACGGCGGGATATGGTTTCTCTTATCACTTTTTCATCATCTACAATCAGTAATTTCATAGCGCTCCTGTTCCTTTTTGGATTTAAGAGGTATGGAAAGGAATCATGATCTCCACAATAGCAAGGTCAAGGAACTCATCATTTTTCAATGTAAGGCCATATTCCTCTCCAAATTGAAGCTGTAACCGTTTCTGAATATTTAAAAGCCCAATGCCGAATCCATGAGGGACTGCGTCCCCGCTTGCAAGCCGTTCCAGGATATTCTCCGGAAACTGAGAGCCGTTATTGGTGATAGTAATCAGAACATCCTCTTCCATCCTGGCAGCAGTGATGGTTATATGGCAGACTTCCGTCATTTCCTCAAGGGCATAGTTAATGGAGTTCTCAACAAGGGGCTGCAGGGAAAGCCTGGGGAGAGGCGTTTCATACAGGCCCTTTGGAACTTCAACCGAATACTTAAGTATATCTTCAAAACGGCATTGAATAATTGACATGTAATCATTTACAATATCAAGTTCTGTTTTTAAGGTGGAAATCGGATCCTTTCCCCTTGAGAGAGTGGTCCGCAACAGGGCACCCAGGGATTCCACCATAATGGATATTTCTTCCGCCCCCAGATCCTTTGCTCTCCAGTTGATGGATTCCAGCGTATTGTATAGAAAATGGGGATTGATTTGGTTTTCCAGAGACTTAAGTTCTGCCTCCTTATTTAAAATCTCAGATACATAGTTTTTCTGAATCAATTCCCGAACCTGATTCGCCATCTGGTCAAACCGCTGATGCAGCTCTCCGATCTCATCCTTCCGGTTTTCATAGTTGTAGTCAACGGAAACCAGCTGTGTATTGTTTTCTCCGAAATATTTCATTTTCAGCAGAAGCCTGCTGAAATGTTGGGTAATCGCCCTGAAAAACCTTTGGGAAAATATAAGGCAGAGAAGAAAAATCCCAGCTATGATGCCTAACGAAAGAAATAAGTACAGGCATTGGCTTCTTATGACAGAATCATAAGGAATAAAACAGATATATTCCCAGTTAAATTTGGGAATCCGGTTTTTGGCGTAAAAATAGTATGTCCGGTTTATCCTTACCACTCCATAATCACCAGTAGTTGCCGCCATAATTTCTGGGATCCTGTCTTCCTTTAAGGATGGGGAATGATAGATCTCCTTCCCGCCGCTGTAGAGCAAGTAAAGAAGGGGTTCTTCTATCTGATATCCTCTTACAGAGTCTTCAATTATATCATTTAAGTGGATGTTTACCACTATGGTGCCAATGGTATCCAATTTCAGATTGTCTGCGCGCCGTACATCACGGGATAGAAACAGACCGTAGCTGTTGCAATAGTCTGTATTCCATACGGCATACCCCGGCCGTTCATGGGCTCCCTCCAGCAAACGCTGGGACAGTTCCTCCGGAAGGGCATGGGCCCATACATAATTGCTGTGGCTGGTATAGCTGGAATTGTGGAGGCTGATGTAGGAAATTCCATATTGTTTATAGTTTTGATAATACTCAGGCACAAGATAGGATAAGGAGCGAAACGCATCATTTCGCTCTAAGTCCGTGGCATCCTCGCTGATAGCCACCGCCAGATTATATTGTACCTTGCTGTCGCCCAGCATAATGGTCGTCATAGACTCCACGGTTTTTAATTTTTCTGCCAGGAGGGAAGCGCTGTGGGACAGGATGCCTTCCATGGAACGGTAAAGCAACCGGTTATGGGTGGTATAAATCAGGTTAACCCCTAAAAGGGAGCCAATAAAGCAGCCGATCAATACAAAGCAGACAATGGCATTGAATTTGCGCTGTAACGGAAGATCCCGGAAAGCTTTCCATTCGTTCCTCTTTTTCAAGTGTGGGCTCCTTTCTCCAGGTTCTGTAAAAAGTATATAGAAAGGAATTTTTTCCTGCAATAGATGCCGAAGGGAAAGCAGATAAATTAAACTTAGATGTCGGTTTTTTAATATTTTTCCTGATCTTTCAAGACGGTTTTTGAAGAAAATCAAGCGGTTTCCTTCCTTCTTTTTCGGAAAAAAATCCGATATAATAAGGCTACAATTCAGCTCCATAAAACAAACAACAAACCAAAGGAGGTTGTATTATGAAAAAGAATTTGGCAGTGCTTGCGGCAGGACTTCTGGCTGTTTCCATGTTGGGAGGATGCGGCGGTTCCGGAAACGCTCCATCCAACACAGATTCCCCGGCATCCAATAAAGAAGCCCCGGAGCAGTCCAACGCTTCCGAGACAGCAGCAGACTCATCCGAGGGAACCGCCCTTACCATTTCATGGTGGGGAAATCAGGCAAGGAATGAAAGGACACAGCAGGTTCTGGAACTTTACAGCAATGCAAATGAAGGCGTTACCTTTGACGGCCAGTTTACGGAATGGGCGGATTACTGGACCAAGCTTGCCGTTGCATCCGCAGGGCATTCTCTGCCAGATATTGTACAGATGGATTACTCTTATCTGGAGCAATATGTGAGCAACGGATTGCTGGTGGATCTGTCTCCCTACATTGAAGACGGAACCATCGATCTTACTAATGTCAGTGAAAATGCACTGAATCCTGGAAAAGTAGGGGATGGGATCTATGCCATCAGCGCCGGAGTCAATGTCCCAACCATTGTGTACAACAAGACCCTTCTGGATGAAAACGGAATCACGGTAAAGGATAATATGACTCTGGAAGAGTTTTATGCAGTCTGCAGAGAGGTTTATGAGAAAACCGGCTATAAGACAGATGTCTTTTATGGAAACGGCGCAGATTACCTTGGATATGTGATGCGGGGCGAGGGAACCCATCTGTACGGAGAAGACGGTAAGTTCCAGGCAACCGAAGAAGATCTGAAGAAATTTTTTGATATTTATGAGAAGGGAACCACGGAAGGGTGGATGTGCGGTCCTTCCATCTATGCCGAAAGAACCGTTGGAACCCCGGAGCAGATGCCTCTTGTATATGGTTCCAGCCCGGAGACCATGAGCTGGTGCTCCTTCACCTGGTCAAACTCCCTGGCATCTCTTAGAAACGTGGCTCCAGAGGGAGTGGAACTGGCAATCACCACATGGCCGTCTAAAGACCCGAAGACATCGGATTACTTAAAACCCAGTATGTTTTTCAGCGTGACCATCGACAGCGCCCATCCGGAGGAAGCGGCAAAGATTATCAGTTATTGGACCAATGATGTGGAGGCCAACAAGATCCTGTTAGGCGAAAGAGGAATCCCCATCTCATCCCAGGTGTCAGACTGAATCGCTTAGCTTATGGATGACAACCAGCAGGATGCCGCTGACTTTATTTCCAATGTGGTAACACCCAATTCCACTCCCATTGACGCTCCCATGCCTGAAGGGGCGGCAGAGGTTACCCAGATGGTCAACCAGCTGGTGGAGCGGGTCTGCTATGGCGACTTAACCGCAGCGGATGCCGCCAATCAGCTTTATACTCAGGGAAGCGCTGTACTGGAAAAATAAAAAGAAAGGATCTTAAAACTATGAAAGCATTGGTTACATATGCGCCATTTGACAACAGATACGAGAATTATCCCCTTCCACAGCTTTTAGATGGAGAGATTCTTTTAAAGGTAAAGGGCTGTGGAATCTGCGCCGGAGATCTGAAAGCGTATCACGGCGGAATCCGCGTCTGGGGAACCAGCGAGAAAGACAGGTATATAGAGACTCCCTGTATCCCCGGCCATGAGTTTTTCGGAGAGGTTGTGGAAATAAACGGAACCGTAGAGGGAATTGAAGTGGGCGACAGCGTATGTGCAGAACAGATTGTCCCCTGTGGAGAATGTGAGTTCTGCAAAAACGGAACTTACTGGATGTGTGCAAGATCCGCGGTTTTCGGTTTCAAAACATATGCCAATGGCGGATTTGCAGAGTATGTCAAGCTTCCTGCAACCAGTTTAAAGCATAAGCTTCCCACCAGCTTTTCAAAGGAGCAAAGTGTTCTGGTAGAACCCATTGCCTGCGGAATGCACGCGGTAGAACAGGCAAACATCCGGAATCAGGATGTGGTGGTAATCGCCGGCCTGGGAGCCATCGGCCTGTCCATGTGCAATCTGGCCAACTTAAAATTGCCAAAGCTGGTCATCGGACTGGAAGTACGGGAAGAGAGGGCACAGATGGCAAAAGACTTTGGAGCAGACATTGTGCTGAATCCTGCTGCATGCGATGCGGCGGAGGAAATAAAACGGCTTACCGGCGGGCTTGGCTGTGATGTGTACATTGAGGCCTCCGGAAATCCCAGAAGCGTGTCCCAGGGAATGAATGCGCTGAAAAACCATGGGCGCTATGTTCAGATGGGCGTATTGTCTGATCTGGTAACCACAGACTGGAATGTAATCGGAGATGGAAAGGAACTGACTATTATCGGCTCCCATCTGTCCGCCAAGGTTTATCCTGCGGTAATTCGCGGAATTGAAAAAGGAGTGATCAAAACAGATGGGCTGATCTCCCATTGCTTTAAACTCGCGGATTGGGAGAAAGCTTATGAGACCGCCGAGAAAGACGAAAGTGCAGTAAAGGTAATGTTGGAGCCTTAAACAGATAAAAGCGCTTTTATCCGTTGGGAGAGGGATAGAATGCCCTCTCCCAACTACGTCCTATCTAACGGTTAGCCCTTGGCAACATGACTCTTTTGCTTTTCTATCCCTTCTCTCCTGAAAATCCGGAAAGATCCTGTCCCTTAAGGGCTTTCTCAAGCAATTCCGGAAGCTTCTCCGGATTACAGGCAAAACATGGAATCCCCAGGGCGGCTACCTTCTGGGCCATCTGGGCATCATAGTAAGGTTTGCCTCCGTCAGCCACTGCCAGAAGACATACGACGGTAACCCCGTCTTCCTTCATCTCCCCCAACCGTCGGATAAGAGCCGCGCGGTTCCCGCCTTCCATCAGGTCTGTCACCAGAAAAAACAGTGTCTTCTTCGGATTCTCAATAAAGGTCTGGCAATATGCTACCGACTTATTGATATCCGTTCCTCCTCCCAGCTGGAAACCATATAGAAGGTCAACCGGATCGTCGCACTTTTCCGTCAGATCCACCACCTGGGTATCAAAGGCTACGATCCTGGTTCGGATCGAAGCCATGCTGGCCAAAATACACCCTACAATGGATGAGTAGATCACCGATTCTCCCATAGACCCGCTCTGATCCACATCCAGAATCACCGTATATTTGTTGGCTGCCGTCTTGGAAGTCCGGTCATAAAAATAGAAATGCTCCGGCACCACCTTCCCGATCCGGGGATTAAAATTCTTGATCCCCCGCCGGATAGTTGTCTGATAATCCAATGCCGCCGCAGAAGGGATAGGCGAATGCTGCCTCTTATTCACCGCCGCTGTCACCGCCCTGCGAATATCACTTTCAAGCAACTGATTGATCTGCTCCACAATCTTCTTTATAAACTCCCGGACACTTTCCTTGCTCCTCTTGGGAACCTGATCTTTCAAAAGAAGAATCGTAGCCGCCATATTCACATCCGGTTCCAGATTCTCCAAAAGCTCCGGCTCAAAGATTAACTGTTTTAACCCGCACCGCTCCATAGCGTCAGACTGAATGATCTTCACCAGATCCTTATCAAACAGGCTCCTGACATCTCCCAGCCACTTGGAAATCTGGGGATTGGACGGCCCCCGTCCGGCTCCCCTGCCCCCGGTTCCAAACCCTCCGGCCCCGGTTCCAAACCCTCCGGCCCCGGCCTTGTTATAGATGGCAGCCAACGCCTGATCCATCAAAAACTGTTCTTCAGACAACACCATGTCCCCGGCTCCGTTCATCCCCTGAAACCGATCCTCCGACTCCTGTCCAAGAATCAGCCTCCAGCGCCGGATCCTCTCCTGTCCCTGCTCCCCCCTGTCACCACTGTCCGCTGCTACCTCTCCGTCTACCTGTACGCCACTGTCTATCGCCATCCGGCAGTTCCCTCCTGTTTCCCTTCTATCTATGTTCACTCCTCATATACTCCTTTTTATTTCTTATATAAATCCAGTGTCTTGTCTGATTTACTTTCAGCTAAATGACGCAGAATGGATTTTCAGCCTGCAAGGCGGACCTCCCGCGACACCCTCATCCCCATAAGCATCATCCCCCCAACTCACAAATCATCAAAATCAAAATCCTCCAACCCCTCTAAAAGTTCCGCCCCCAAAGCATCCCCCTGTCCTTCTTCCACCGCCAGGCCTCCCTCTTCACCCAAATCAATGGCTCCATTCAACACCTCGCTGACCTGTTCCGGATTCACCTGCCAGATCTCCCCAAGATTCTCCGCGATCCGATCCTTCTCCTCCGCCGAAAAATCTGCAAATGCTCTCCGAAGAAACACCAGCGCCCTCTTAAACTCCTCTTCCGAAAGGGTATCCAGATATCCGCTCAACTTCTCCCACAACGTCATTCTGGCAATCAAAGCATAGTGATTCTTCATGGACAATCCCTCAAACCACCCGGCTCCCAATTCCGCCGGAATCCCCCGGGACAGCCGCCTCTCTACTTCCCGTCCCAGTTTCTCCGAATCCATCTGGCCCCGCTCCAAAAGAATGGCCGCCGCCAGGCCAGACAGCCGGGTATTTAGATCATCTCTTTCCCCGATCTCCGAAAGAACCCGAAGCCACCGCCCTTCATCAAGGAACTCATGGTTCAGCACCACATCGTTGATCCGGTTCATGGCCCTCCCCACGCTCCCGGCCGCCTGATCATCACAGATGCACTCTTCCGCCAGAATCAGGCAAGACCGCAAAAACAGCTGCGACAAGATGGGAAGCAACGGTGTCCTGTCCAGCTTCCGGATATCGCCGTATCGGATCACCACAGAAAGGCTCATAGCCGTATCCGCCAATTCGATAATGGATGCCGCATCCACCGCCGACTGTTGCAACGCCGACACCGCCATAGACAGCGCCCGGGGAATCCCACAGTAACACGCATCTTCCACCACGGCTGCGATACCGGAGAGCCCAGGATTCTCATCGATCCGGTTCTTCAATTCAAATCCGGCTGCCTGCTCCACGGTATCTCCCTTTAAGACTGCCTCCACAATCTGAATTTCCGCTTCCGGTGTCCATTGAAGCACCCAGTTCTCCGCCCAGGTGGCATTCTCCTGCCGGTTTCCTTCCAATGAGGCAAACCGAATCTTCAAGATCCGCAGCTGATGCAGGAAAAAGGA
>JAETTS010000108.1 GCA_021769025.1 Enterocloster bolteae | reverse complement strand
TTCGCTTAATAACCTCCTGAGGATAGAATCCTTCTTGCAGCTTCCTTCGTATCTCCTCCTCCGTCCGGTCCCGATCCTTCAAAAGATGCAGCGCCCGTTCCCTTCCTCTTTTAACAAGGATTTCCTCCAATATCTGGCGATATTGTCCTTCAGACAACTCTGCGCCTTCCTCTATCTGGTATCTTCTTATCTCTCCCCGATACAAGACAAAGGCCGGTTCCTCTTCCAGAAACACTTTGCTTCTCCGCTTATCCAAAGGGACAACTGCTGTTATCTGCATTTTATTCTTCTGCCTCTACGGTCGGCGGCATATCAGACGGCTTCAGCCCGTAGTGCTCCCGAACTTTATTCTCAATCTCCAGGCACACCGCAGGGTTATCCTTCAGATAAATCTTGGCATTCTCCCGTCCCTGGCCGATCTTGGCTCCCTGGTAGGCATACCATGCGCCGCTTTTTTCCACAATGTTTTCTTTCACCGCCAGATCCAGAATGTCTCCTTCTTTGGAAATTCCCTTGCCGAACATGATATCAAATTCTGCCTCTTTAAACGGCGGGGCAATCTTATTCTTCACTACCTTCACACGGACATGGTTCCCTACCACTTCTCCGCTCTGCTTTAAGCTGTCGGTTCTCCGTACATCCATACGGACAGAAGCATAAAACTTAAGTGCCCGGCCTCCGGTAGTCGTCTCCGGATTCCCGAACATCACACCGATCTTCTCACGGATCTGGTTGATAAAGATAACCGTACAGTTAGACTTACTGATAATACCTGTCAGCTTCCTGAGAGCCTGCGACATCAGGCGGGCCTGAAGACCTACGTGGGACTCTCCCATCTCCCCGTCAATCTCTGCCTTGGGTACAAGTGCCGCCACGGAGTCAACAATCACGATATCCACTGCGCCGGAACGCACCATGGTCTCTGTGATCTCCAAGGCCTGCTCCCCATTGTCCGGCTGGGATATGTACAGATTGTCAATATCCACCCCTATGTTCTTGGCATACACCGGATCCAGAGCATGCTCCGCGTCGATGAATCCGGCGATTCCTCCTCTCTTCTGCACTTCCGCCACCATGTGCAGCGCTACTGTAGTCTTACCGCTGGACTCTGGCCCATAGACCTCAATCACGCGGCCTTTGGGAATTCCTCCCAATCCAAGGGCCAGATCCAGTCCCAAGGAACCAGTGGGAACAGTCTCTATATTCATGTTGGCTCCGCTGTCTCCCAGCTTCATCACGGAACCTTTTCCATATGCTTTCTCAATCTGGGTCAAAGCCGCATCCAGGGCTTTCATCTTATCATCTTTATTCATATCTGCCTCCAAACAGAACAAATGTTCTTTTTTAATTATCATAATATACCAGCGCCAAAATGTCAACTGTCTTCAACCATATTTTCACCCCTCCTGCCCATATCATAAAGGTACTTCTCTACACCATCTGTGAACTTCGGAAGATTATTCCTGCGACTATAGATAGATACAATATCTGAACCAATCAGCCAGAACAGCTGAATCTACTATAACATAGTTTTATGGAAAATGGAAGCAAAACCTGACAAAACATAGGAGCCCCAGTGTCACTTAAGGGGGCAGATATTTCCCGCCCCCTCAAATACTGTTTGGTATTGCACTTGCTTATTACTCCTTGCTAACCTGGATTCCCAACTCCTCCAACTGTTTCACATCCACAGGTGTAGGCGCTTCGGTCATCAGGCAGGATGCATCCTTCACCTTCGGGAATGCGATCACATCACGGATATTATCTGCCCCCACCATAAGCATAGCCAAGCGGTCAAAGCCATACGCCAGCCCTGCATGAGGCGGAACTCCGTACTTAAATGCCTCCAGCAAAAATCCAAACTGCTCCTTGGCCTTCTCCGGCGTAAATCCCAGCACCTCAAACATCTTGGACTGAATATCACTCTGGTGGATACGGACAGAGCCGCCTCCCAGCTCCGTGCCATTCAGCACAATATCGTACGCCTTGGCGCGGACCGCTCCCGGATCGCTGTCGATCAGATGCCAGTCTTCCTCCATGGGCATGGTAAATGGATGGTGCATGGCCACAAACCGTCCCTGTTCCTCCGAATACTCTAAAAGCGGGAATTCTGTCACCCACAAAAACTTAAAATCATCCTTCTTAAGCAGGTCTGCCTGTCTGGCCAGTTCCAGGCGCAGATTCCCCAGCACGTCCCACACTACCTTATTCTGATCCGCAGCAAACAGAAGCAGGTCTCCCGGCTTTCCGTCCATAGCGGCTACCAGCGCTTTAAGCTGCTCCTCCGTCATAAACTTGGCAAAGGAGGACTTATACGAACCATCCTCCTGAACTGTCAGGTAAGCAAGGCCCTTTGCGCCGAAATCCTTTGCATATTCCACCAGTGCGTCAATCTTCTTTCGGGGCATATCCCCTCTGCCCTCTGCGTTGATTCCCCGGACAGAACCACCATTTTCCAGCGCGCCCTTAAACACTGCAAACCCGCAGTCCTTCACCACTTGGGACACATCCTTTAACTCCATTCCAAAACGCATATCCGGCTTGTCGCTGCCGAAACGATTCATGGCCTCCATCCAGGTCATCCTGGGAATGGGAAGGGAAATGTCAACACCTAACAGTTCATGAAACAGCTTCTGAAGGAGCCGTTCATTGACATCCAGCACATCATCCACATCCACAAAGGAGAGTTCCATATCAATCTGGGTAAACTCCGGCTGCCTGTCTGCACGCAGATCCTCATCCCGATAGCATCTGGCAATCTGGAAATACCGGTCATATCCGGAACACATCAAAAGCTGCTTAAACAGCTGGGGAGACTGGGGCAGTGCATAGAAAGAACCTGGATGGACGCGGCTGGGCACCAGATAATCCCGCGCCCCTTCCGGCGTACTCTTAATCAGCGTAGGAGTCTCAATCTCCCAAAACCCTTCCTCCGCCAAAAACTGCCTTGTCAAAATAGCAATCCGGCTGCGGAACATCAGATTTTTCTGGATATCCGGTCTTCTTAAATCCAGAAAACGGTACTTTAACCGCAACTCTTCCTTAGTCTTGGAGTTTTCCTCAATTGGGAATGGCGGCGTATCAGATTCAGACAGTATCCTGATGCTCTCTGCACGCACCTCGATATCCCCGGTCACAAGATTTTCATTGACATTTCCCTGACGCTTCTCCACCTTGCCAGTGACAGCGATGACAAACTCACTTCTCAGCCTCTCCGCCTTTGCAAAGCTTTCCGCCCCACAATCGCTTTCCTCAAAAATAATCTGCAGGATACCAGACCGATCCCTTAAATCCACGAAAATGATCCCGCCTTTATTTCTGCTTTTCTGTACCCATCCCATTACAGTAACGGTTTCTCCTACCTGCTCCGTACGTACCTCCGTACACCGGTAGGAACGCTTTAATCCCAACATTGATTCTGACATAATTTCCCCTTTCCTGGCAGACTTTTTTATCCGTTTCCTTTCAGTGCATCTTTATAAAACTCCACAAACTCCGTGTAGCCTTCCTTGCCCAGCTGTTCCTTTTGGAACTTCTTGTTTTTATTCATCTGAGACACCAGGACTTCTACGCCTTCTTTTCTCTCTGCCATGGCCTGCTTCATGATCTGGCAAAGCCTGCCGGCATCCAGCCCTTTCTCCAGCAGATAGGCTTTCTTCGAAGTGTCATGTTTCACACAGTCTCCCCGATCCATTAGGATGGTGACAATCCGTTCAAACCCGATGGAAAAACCACAGGCCGGGGTATCCACCCCCGTAAACTTGCCGATCATCTTGTCATAGCGTCCCCCGCCTGCCACAGAGCCGCCAAAGCCTTCCATAGACACCTCAAAGATTGTCCCTGTATAGTAAGACATACCTCGTACCAGGGTAGGATCAAAGCTTAACTGAAAATCCGTCTCCTCCACATTCACCACTGTATCCATGATATAGGCCAGATTGTCCGTCACACTCTGAGGAATCACACCTGTTAGCGTTTCCCCCAACTTCCTGACGCCTTCTGCATCTCGTTTCACACCGGTCATCAGTTCCAGGTACTGGCTTACACCCTTCTCATCATATCCATTGTCCAGAAGTTCCGCCTTTACGCCTTCTTCCCCGATCTTGTCCATCTTATCCAGGGTAATGAACACCTGATCCAGGGATTTTGCAGGAAATCCGCAGTATAAGGCCATTCCTTTTAAAATTTCCCTGTCGTTGATCCGGACAGTAAATGCATTGTCCGGACAGATCTTCCCGAGAGCTGTGGTCGTCGCCAGGATCAGCTCAATCTCTGCCATGCTGCTGGCATCTCCTAAAATGTCAATGTCACACTGGGTAAACTGACGGAAACGCCCTTTTTGCGGACGGTCTGCACGCCACACGCTCCCCATCTGAAGAGCCTTAAACGGGCTGGGAAGCTGAGCTGAATTTCCAGAATAATACCTGGCCAGAGGCACCGTAAGGTCATAGCGCAGGCCGCTGTCCACCAGGTCATTCTCCTCTTTCGCTGTCTCCATGTTCAGCTTCTCTCCACGCTTTAAGATCTTGAAGATCAGCTTTTCGTTGTCTCCTCCCTGTTTGCTTGTCAGATTCTCAATGTGTTCCACACAAGGTGTCTCAATCTGAGAAAATCCAAACCCCTTATAGGTCTCCTTAATCTGGTTCATCACAAAATTTCGGATCTGCATCTCCCCCGGCAGAATATCCCTCATGCCGGTCACTGGTTTCTTTTTCAATGCCATAGAATACGTCTCCATTTCTTTATTGTAGGCTCTCCCAGCCCTTTCCTGCCCGCTTTGCGGGACAAAAACACCTGAAGAGCAAAATATTTCTATCGATTATACTAGCTTTCCACCAAATGCTCAATATGTTCTGTGATTATTTTTTCTCCCTCCTGCCCTTCTATCTCCACATCCTCCAGGATCAGTCGTTCAATATTGCCGGCAAAGATCCCCATACGGCTTACGCATTTCACGCCATCCAGCATAGCCGGCTCTCCGGACATGGCATTCTTTGCATAGGATACCCGCACATGTTCCATCTTAACACACTGAATCTTCTTCTCCGGAAGGCCATACAGAAAGGCCGCCGCTACATGGCAGTTTTCTGCCTGTATATCCGAGAAGCACAGCGTTTTAATAGAAGGAGTCCCATCATCCACAGGCAAGATTTCCTTGGAAGCCACATAATCCGTGTGCCCGTCCGGGTCACAGTAATAAAAGCTGTTGATGACAAACGGAGTCATGACATGATCCATGTGGATCCGCTCAAACCGTATCTTGTCTATCACGCCGTCCTTCCCCCGTCCTCTTCGAGTCTTGATCCGAAGCCCCCGGTCTGTGTGAAGAAACCGGCAGTCCCTCACCGTCAGGTTGCAGATTCCTCCTGCCATCTCACTGCCGATGGTAACCGATCCATGTCCGTCTCTCATACAACACTGCCGAATCACAATATCCTGAGAGGGAGTCTTATATTTGGAACCCATATAGATCTTCCCGGACTTTACTGCAATACAGTCATCCCCCACAGAAAAATAGATTCCTGCCATCTCCACGTCCCTGCAAGATTCCGGATCCAGGCCATCTGTGTTGGGAGAATCCTTGGGATTTAAAATCCTTAGATCCAGAAATCTCAAACAATTGGAAAAGTAAGGATGGATATTCCAGCTGGGACTGTTCTGCACCTGAATACCCTGAACCGTCACATGACTGCAATGATTTAGAAAAATCATCCTTGGGCGGTATGCCACCCGCTTCACCTTAGGCTCATGCCACCAGTTCTCCTTGCTGGCATTGCCGTCTATCACGCCCTGTCCGTAGATCTCCACATTCTCCACATGGATGCCAGTAATCACGGAACTGAAACAATCCTCTGGATTTCCCTCCCAGGTTCCCAGGTTATATTCCTTCTCGCCATCATAACTTTTTATCATACCCTTTAAGACAGGAAACCGGCTTCTGTCCGTTTCCGCTGACAATACAGCCCCATTTGCCAATTCCAGCCGCAGATTGCTTTTTAAAAACAGGCTGGTAATCTTATATACTCCCTCCGGAATCAGAACCCGGCTCTCTGGCGGACAGCTTAGGATTGCCGCCTGAATAAATGGGGTGTCATCCTGCTTACCGTCCCCCTTGGCTCCAAAGTCCTTTACATTCAGGGTTATGAATTCCTTTGAAGTTCGGAAACCTGCTTCTGCTTTCCCCTCCTCCCCCTCTACTCCAATCACATAATCCCTATCCGGCTCTAAGCCGTAGACGCTGAACACTGCCCTTTGTGTGGTTCCATACCATTGTCCATTCACATATATTTCTTTTTCCTCTTTCAGTTCGTAGATGCTTCCGTCTTGAATCTCCAACACCCCACACCGGGCTGTCTGGAAAATCACCTTCAGGTTCATGCTGGCTGCCTCCCCTATTCCAAAATGTATTCAATGCTTTTCCACATTGTATCATCAACTGGCTTGCCGTTCAACCTTTCGATTCTTAATTTCTATGCCAATCTCTATACCGATTGCAGATCATTTCATATTCCCATCTTCTTTTCTTTATGGTATAATCTCTGTCGAGATTATACCAGCGCTGATTTGCCGTCCGGCGAAGACGGACAATTTCCTTGGCAAATCATGTACATCCCCCCGGAGGACATGGTATACTAAAATCAAGAAAACATGCCCCAAATTAAAAAGAGAGGTACCCATCATGGAAATTCTAGACCGTTATATTGACCAGCTCCTAAAACACAGTACTCCCCAGGCCCCTGCCTGGAATATTGAAAAGATCAGGCAAGGCCATAAGCCCTCCTGGAACTACATTGACGGCTGCATGATCAAAGCCATCCTGGAGTTATACCACATTAAAGGCGATTCCCAATATTTGGAGTTTGCCGACCGTTTTATCGACTATTTTGTACAGGAAGACGGCTCTATCACTTCCTACGATCCATTGGAATACAATTTAGACAACATAAACGCCGGGAAAACCCTTTTCGACCTGTATGCTCTGACAGCCAGGCCAAAATACCGCAAAGCCATGGACACCATATATAGCCAAATAAAAGGCCAGCCCCGCACTTCCACCGGGAATTTCTGGCACAAGCTAATCTATCCCAACCAGGTGTGGCTGGATGGCCTGTATATGGCCCAGCCCTTCTATATGCAGTATGAACTTACCTACAATGACGGAAAAAATTGCCATGACAGCTACAACCAGTTCCTTACTGTGTATGACCGGATGAGAGACACAAGAAACGGCCTCTACTACCATGCCTATGACGACTCCAGAGAATCTTTCTGGTGTGATAAGGTGACAGGGCTGTCCGCCAATTTCTGGTTGAGGGCACTGGGTTGGTATGCTATGGCCCTGATTGATACCCTGGAAATCATGCCGGATTCCATGGGCGGGGAAAAAGCAGAACTCTCCAGAATTTACCACGAATTAATTGAGTCCATGTTGCCTTATCAGGATAACAAGACTGGCATGTGGTATCAAGTGGTAAACCGAGGCGGTATCTCCCCCAATTATCTGGAGACCTCCGGCTCCGCCATCTACGCGTATGCCATCATGAAAAGCGTTCGTTTAGGTCTTCTGGATCCCTCTTACTTTGCTTACGGGAAAAGGGCCTTTGACGGAGTCTGCCAGAATTACCTTTCCGAACAAGACGGCCAGCTTAGGCTGGGAGGCATCTGCCTGGTGGCTGGCCTTGGGAACAAAGAGATGCGGGAAGGAACCTTTGACTACTATATGAGGGAGCCTATTGTGCAAAACGATGCCAAGGGAGTGGCCCCGTTGATTCTGGCCTACATAGAAACCCTGTTTGCCGGCCAGACGCAGTTGCTTTCATCCGAAAACAGAACTTCTAGATTATAGGTTCTGTTGGTCTTTAATGACTTGGCAGCCCAATTGGGAAAATATCCCATCTCCTTTGCCACCTGCTCCATCCTTGCATTAAACCCATATATTATGTATAATTAGTACAACAAAAAATACAGAAACG
>JAETTS010000107.1 GCA_021769025.1 Enterocloster bolteae | reverse complement strand
GCAGAAAAAAATCGGACATACCGGAACCCTGGACCCGGATGCAGAAGGGGTGTTGCCAGTGTGCCTGGGCCAGGCTACCAAGCTGTGCGATCTTTTGGTGGAACATGAGAAAGTGTACCGGGCGGTGATGCTTCTGGGGGTGGAGACGGATACCCAGGATGCCAGCGGTACGGTATTGAGGGAAAGGGAAGTTGCCTGTACAGACAGAGAGGTAAAAGAGGCTGTGCTTCGCTTTATCGGAGATTATGACCAGGTGCCGCCTATGTATTCCGCTCTGAAAGTTGACGGGAAGAAGCTGTATGAGCTGGCTCGCCAGGGGAAAGTGGTGGAGCGGAAGGCAAGGCCGGTTGTCATTCATGACATCACCATTGAGAAGATGGAATTGCCCAGAGTTACCATGACCGTGACCTGCTCCAAAGGGACCTACATACGGACGCTGTGCCATGATATTGGACAGAGGCTGGGATGCGGCGGGTGTATGGAACATCTGGTTCGGATGCGGACAGGGCAGTTTGGGATTGAGGACAGCGTGACGCTTTCACAGCTGGAGGCCATGCGGGATGAGGGGAGGCTAAAGGAACTTCTGATTTCCGTGGAGGAAATATTTTCTCTGTATCCGGCTGTCTATACCAGGAGGGAAGGGGACAAGGCAGCGTGGAACGGGAATCCGGTGAATGTGGGGCATGTGGAGCATGAGGGGGATTTGACTTTGGAGGCCCAGGCCGGGATGAGGGTGCGGCTGTATGACAGTGAGAAACGGTTTTTAGGAGTTTATGAGTTGGCAAAAGACAGGCAAAGATTAAAGGTTTGGAAAATGTTCCGGGAGGAATAGGAGGCGACATGATTTAACGGAAAGTAAACCAGAAAAGACACTGGGAAGAAGGAGGTGAGGGCCGGGTGAAGTGTTTTATCGGCGATACGGATTTTCAGGTGGAAGAGCCTACGGTAGTCACCATCGGGAAGTTTGATGGCAGGCATAAGGGGCATCAGAAGCTTCTGGAGGCGATGAAGGCATGGCGGGATCGGTGCGGATATAAGACAGCGGTCTTCACCTTTGATATGGCTCCGGCGGCTTATATTGAGAGAAGGCCCCAAAAAGTGATCACAACCAACCAGGAACGCCGCAATCATATGGAAAAGATGGGGATTGATTATCTGGTGGAGTATCCGTTCACACAGGACGTGGCCCACTTAAGCCCGGAAGCATTTCTGAAGGAGATTCTTTTGGGGAAGATGAATGCCAAAGCCATTGTGGCAGGCACAGACTGCGGATTCGGGTATCAGAGAAAAGGGAATGCGCAGTTTCTTTGTGAACATAAGGAGCAGTTAGGGTACCAGCTGGAAATTATCGAAAAAGAACAGGATCCGGGACAGCATCGGGACATCAGCAGTACCTATGTGAAGGAGGAATTGGACCGGGGTAACATGGAGAAAGCCAATGAGCTTTTGGGGGAGCCTTATGCGGTTCACGGGTGTGTGGTTCATGGAAACCATGTGGGGGGACCGATTTTGGGATTTCCCACAGCCAACCTGATACCACCTCCGGAAAAGTATCTGCCGCCCTTTGGAGTATATGTGTCGCGGGTTCTGGTGGATGGAACATACTACGGCGGGATTACCAATATCGGGAAGAAGCCCACCATAACCGGAGAGAATCCGGTGGGAGTGGAAACCTTTGTGTTTGGGCTCAACCAGGATTTATATGGCAGGCAGATTGAGGTGCAGCTTTTGAACTATGAGAGGCCGGAGAAAAAGTTTGACTCCCTGGAGGAACTGAAAAAACAGCTGGAAAGCGATAAGGAGTATGGGATCGCTTATCTGGCGCAACATGGCTTTTTTTCACCTTGACAGTCGCTCAATGCTATGCTAAACTGATTAAGTATGAGTTGCGCCGAGACTCGGTTTCCGGATGCTCCAACCGGTTACTTGGTTTTCGGTCAGAATAATATAAGGAGGAAATCGACATGATTTCAAAGGAAAAGAAAGCAGCAATCATTGCAGAATATGGAAGAAAGCCTGGCGATACCGGTTCACCGGAGGTTCAGATCGCGATTCTGACAGAGAGGATTGCTGAGTTGACCGAGCATCTGAAGAAGAATCAGAAGGATCATCATTCCAGACGTGGGCTTCTGAAGATGGTTGGACAGAGACGTGGACTTCTGGACTACTTGAAGAAGACTGACTTGGACGGCTATCGTGCTTTGATTGAGAAGTTAGGGATCAGAAAGTAATAGGGATGACAGGGTGGAGAGTTTCTCCACCCTAACTTTCGTTCACGAAACTGTTTGGGAAACGAAAGAAAGACCGGTTGTGAGGGAGTTTGGAATATCCAAAGACAACCGGCTGGCAGCAGGCAGAGGATATGCTCCGAGACCGCTGAAAAGCGCATCGGCTGCTGTGGGGTAGCAGATACATTGCTGAACACGGTGCATTTTTCAGTAGTTTCGGCGTCTTCTGTCAGATTCTAAAGCGTGGTTTGTTTTTGGTTAAGTGGAAGGCTTTGAAGAACAGGCTTTGAGCATGCTTTGGAATATCTGGAATAGAAAATGAAAAAGGAGAATTGTCATGTACAAAAGTTTTTCTATGGAATTAGCCGGAAGAACTCTGACCGTGGATATCGACAGAGTTGGGAAGCAAGCTGGCGGTGCCGCTTTTATGCATTATGGAGATACGGTGGTCTTGTCGACAGCTACCGCATCTGATAAGCCAAGGGAAGGAATTGACTTCTTCCCCCTAAGCGTGGAATACGAGGAGAAGTTATATGCAGTCGGAAAAATCCCAGGGGGATTTAACAAGAGAGAGGGAAAGGCATCAGAGAATGCGATTCTTACTTCCCGTGTCATTGACCGTCCCATGAGGCCCTTGTTTCCCAAGGACTACCGCAATGATGTGACGTTAAACAATATGGTTATGAGCGTAGATCCGGAGTGCCGTCCAGAGTTGGTGGCTATGCTGGGAGCATCCATTGCAACCTGCATTTCTGACATTCCTTTTGACGGTCCCTGCGCTACCACCCAGGTAGGCTTAATCGACGGCCAGATGATTGTAAACCCGTCTCAGGAGCAGTGGAAGATAAGCGACTTGAACCTGACAGTGGCTTCCACCAAAGAGAAGGTGATCATGATTGAGGCCGGAGCCAATGAGGTGCCGGAGGCCAAGATGATAGAGGCCATCTATATGGCTCATGATGTGAATCAGACCATCATCCAGTTTATTGAGGGGATTGTGGCGGAGACTGGCAAGAAAAAGCATGAGTACACCAGCTGTGCTGTTCCCCAGGAGATGTTTGACGAGATAAAGAAGCTGGTGCCTCCGGAAGAGATGGAGGAGGCGGTATTTACCGATGACAAGCAGACAAGAGAAGAGAATATCCGTGTGATTACGGAGAAGCTGGAAGAGGCATTTGCAGAGAAGGAAGAATGGCTGGCTATGCTGGGCGAGGCGGTGTACCAGTATGAGAAGAAGACGGTCCGCAAAATGATCTTAAAGGATCACAAGCGTCCGGACGGCAGAGAGATCACTCAGATCCGTCCCCTTTCCGCAGAAGTTGACTTGATCCCAAGAGTTCACGGATCTGCCATGTTTACCCGCGGGCAGACTCAGATCTGCAACGTATGTACCCTGGCGCCTCTGTCGGAACAGCAAAGACTGGATGGCCTGGATGAGAATGAGGTCAGCAAACGGTATATGCACCATTATAACTTCCCCTCCTATTCCGTAGGCGAGACGAAGCCTTCCAGAGGACCGGGAAGACGGGAGATCGGCCATGGTGCTCTGGCAGAGCGGGCGCTGATTCCTGTATTGCCCAGTGAGGCGGAGTTCCCATATGCGATCCGTACGGTATCCGAGACATTTGAGTCCAACGGATCCACATCTATGGCCTCTACCTGTGCGTCCTGTATGTCCCTGATGGCAGCAGGCGTGCCCATCAAGAAGATGGTGGCTGGTATTTCCTGTGGTCTGGTGACAGGAGAGACGGACGATGACTTTGTGCTTTTGACAGATATTCAAGGGTTGGAAGACTTCTTTGGCGATATGGATTTTAAAGTTACCGGAACCGCAGAGGGAATTACGGCTATTCAGATGGATATCAAGATTCATGGACTGACCAGGCCCATCGTGGAAGGTGCCATTGCAAGATGCCGGGAGGCAAGGATGTTCATCATGGATACCTGTATGAAGCCGGTGATCTCCCAGCCTAGACCGGAAGTGGGCAAGTATGCTCCGAAGATTGAGCAGATTACCATTGATCCCCAGAAGATCGGCGATGTGGTAGGCAAACAGGGGAAGGTGATCAACAAGATCATCGAGGAGACTGGCGTGAAGATCGATATTGAGGATGACGGAAGCGTATCGGTATGTGGTACGGACAGAGAGATGATCGCCCGTGCCATCCGTATCATCGAAAGCATTGTCACAGATATTGAGCCTGGCCAGATCTTTACCGGGAAGGTAGTCCGCATTATGAATTTCGGTGCCTTTGTGGAGTTGGCTCCCAATAAGGATGGCATGGTACACATTTCCAAGCTGTCTGACAAGCGGGTTGCCAAGGTGGAAGATGTGGTGAATATCGGTGATGAGGTGACGGTAAAAGTTATGGAAGTTGACAAGATGGGAAGAGTCAACTTAAGTATGAGGCCAGCGGATTTGGCTGGGAATAAGGACAGCAAAGAAGAGAAGCAGTAATCCGGCCGGCATCGTGCAACGGTTCTGTGAACCGGAATGGCACAAACGGTATGGGAACATTGGTGATAAAAAGGTCAGCGGAGCATGACAGCCAGAAAAGGCGGCCATGTTCCGTTTTTATAACAGATTCCTATTTGATGCTTCCGGGAAACCAAATCCTTTGGAGAGATGCACATTTTGTATAAGTATAGAAAGGAAACGGATCGAAAACATGATAAGTGAACGGTTATACGGCATTTTGCTGGATTCCTTCTGGAAAATCCTGTTGCCAGGCCTGAAGGTGACGATTCCTTTAACGGTGATCGCCTTTTCGTTTGCCATGGTGATTGCAGTGGTTATGGCTCTTATACAGTTTGCCAATGTAAGAGTGTTAAAGCATATTGCCAGGTTTTACATATGGGTAGTTCGCGGGACGCCGTTGTTGGTCCAGCTGTTTATCGTTTTTTACGGCTTGCCAAAGGTGGGCATTGTCCTTGCGCCATTTCCTTCTGCAGTGATTGTCTTCTCCATCAATGAGGGGGCTTACGGCGCGGAGATCATTCGGGCAGCCCTAGAGTCTGTGCCAAAAGGACAGATGGAAGCCGGGTATTGTGTGGGGATGTCTTATCTGCAGATTATCCGTAGGATCATCCTTCCCCAGGCGCTTCGGACGGCATTTCCCTCCCTGTCTAACTCCCTGATTGCCATGGTGAAGGACACCTCTCTTGCGGCCAATATTACAGTGGCGGAGATGTTTATGGCGACCCAGAGGATCGTGGCAAGGACTTATGAGCCGTTGGCGTTGTACTGCGAGGTGGGGCTTATCTACCTGCTGTTTTCCACGGTTCTTACCAAGCTGCAGCGCATGGGGGAGAAGAAGCTGGACTTTTATGGATATCACAGGAGGTAGGCCATGCTGGAGGTAAAGGATGTAAGGAAACATTTTGGGGATTTGGAAGTTTTAAAAGGGGTAAGCTTAAATGTGGAGAAGGGAGATGTGGTAGCCATCCTCGGACCCAGCGGTTCCGGGAAGACTACGCTTCTTCGGTGCATTAATTTCCTGGAGACCGCGGATCAGGGTACCTTGATCTTTGACGGGGAATCCTATGATATGAGCCGTATATCCAAGAAGGATATTGCCAGGATACGCAAGAAGACAGCCTTTGTGTTCCAAAGCTTCAACCTGTTTTTGAATAAGACAGCGCTGGAAAATGTGACGGAAGGGCTTATTGTAGCCCGGAAGATGGAGAAAAAGAAGGCGGAGGACATAGGAAGAAGGGCCCTTGATAAGGTGGGGATGTCTGACCGGTATAACCATTATCCTCATCAGCTGTCAGGAGGGCAGCAGCAGAGAGTGGCGATTGCCAGGGCGTTGGCTACAGAGCCGGAGATCATCTTTTTTGATGAGCCTACTTCGGCACTGGATCCGGAACTTATTGGGGAGGTTCTGGAGGTTATGAGGGAGTTGGCACAGGAAGGCATGACCATGCTGGTGGTGACCCATGAGATGAATTTTGCCAGGAATGTGTCCAGCCAGGTGATTTTTATGGAGCAAGGCAATGTGGTGGAGGCCGGGGCATCCAGGGAGTTTTTTGAGAACCCGAAGGAGGAGAGAACCAAGGCGTTTTTGCGGATGGTGACGGGGGATGCGCAGTGATGGCTGCATCTTTCACAAGTTTCAGGTAGAAAAGGAGAACAGAAGAATGAGAAAACAGATGTGGATTCTGGCAGTTGCCGTGATGACGGCAGGAGTGATGGGATTAACCGGGTGTTCCAAAGACAGTGGAGGTGTGGCTTCCCAGGGACAGGCAGCGCAGACGACGGCTGAGGCAAAAAATCAGGGGCAGGGGGAAAGCCAGACGGCCTCCGGCGAGAATGCAGCAGGGGAGGAAACCCTTGACCAGCTGGCACAGATTCAGCAAAAAGGGGAACTGGTGGTGGCTATGGAGGGCACATGGTCTCCCTGGACGTATCATGACGAGTCGGATCAACTGGTAGGTTATGATGTGGAAGTGGCCAGCCTGATCGCAGAGAAGCTGGGAGTAAAGGCGGTCTTTGTGGAAGGGGAATGGGACGGACTGTTTGCCGGCTTGGATGCAGGGCGGTATGATATTGTGGTAAATGGTGTGGAGATTACCCAAGAGCGAGGTGAGAAATATGATTTTACGGAGCCTTATGCCTATATCCGCACAGCAATTGTGGTAAATGGAAGCAATGAGGAGATTGCCTCCTTTGAAGATTTGAATGGGAAGAATACGGCCAACACCATTTCCAGTACCTATGCGGAACTGGCGGAAAGCTATGGCGCTACTGTGACAGGAGTGGATGACTTAAACCAGACGTTTGAGCTTCTTCTTTCCGGGCGGATTGATGCCACTCTGAATGCGGAACTGACGTATTATGATTACATGAAAGCCCATCCGGACAGGGATTTAAAGATCGCTGCATTGACAGATGAAGCCTCCCTGGTTTCCATTCCGTTAAGAAAAGGGGAAGAGTCGGAGAGCCTTCGGAACGCGATCAATCAGGCCATCAAGGAGATCAGCGAATCAGGCGAGTTGGCTAAGCTTTCAGAGAAATACTTCGGAAGCGATATTTCGAAGGATCCCCAAGGAAATTCATAAAGATTGTAAACTGTGAGGTGGGAATTCCCCTCCAGAGAAAGGGACAGGCGTTGATATGAGAGTCCGGGTTACCGGGCTCTTATTTTTTTGATTTTCCAGAATCTCTTTGAACTTGGATTTGTAATAGGATCATTTCCAGTGTTTTTTGAAGGAGCCGTGTTGAAATTGAATGATGTTTTTAAGAAAATCTTTATTGCTTTCTGGGTGGATGTGGGGTAAAGTAAGAAAATAGCAAATAAATGGAAAGAAGAAATAGTCTTTGGAGCGCCTTGCCGTGAGTGGTGTGAGGCTCCGCGGATATAGGAAAATACTGGAGGCAAAAGATGAGAAAGTTCGTGTGGGTGTTGGCAGGTGCAGTGCTTCTGGGATATGTTTCTCCGACAGTAACCTTGGCTGATCAGAATGGGCAGAACGCGCAGTTGGTGGGACCAGGAGGCCAACAGAATCTAGATATGCAGACAGGAGGTACTCCGGGAGATGGGCGGGATGCGGTTGCGCCGGTTCCAGGGCAGGATGGAGCAGAGCCGGGGACGGGGCAGAGTGAGCCAGGTTCTGGTGGAGGCCAGACGGGAGCGGAGTCTGGAACTGTGCAGAATGAGCCAGGTTCTGGTGGAGGCCAGACGGGAACAGAGTCAGGAACTGTGCAGAATGAGCCAGGCTCTGGTGGAGGACAGAATAGAACAGAGCCAGGAA
>JAETTS010000106.1 GCA_021769025.1 Enterocloster bolteae | reverse complement strand
GGCCGCCGCCTTAAGCTGGGCAGGCACTGACTTGTCGCAGGATGAAGCCAATATCATTCCATCCCAGGGATATACGCGTCCGTGTATCTCTATCATGTCGCATATGGCCTCCCTGGATGCCAGGATATAGTTCATGCCGTCATGTCCCTGCGCGCACCCGTCGCAAATATCCGTAGTGTGGTACTGGGCAGGAAATCCGCCTGTTTCAAATACACCGTATTTAGCCTGCTCCATAATCCCCGCCAGATGCACGCTTCCCGGATGGCTGTCGCCAAAGGCGTCCTCCAACAGGATCTGAGGTTTCCTGATATCCTCCTCTTCCCATCCGCTGCCCAGCTGCAGCGCGTCAAACTGTGCCCAGAGCTCCCTTTGGGGAGCGCTTTTCTGTTTTATATCCATATGCCTGTCACCTCTTATGATTCTTTCCATACTCCTTTAAATTTTCCGCCTCGATCCACGTTACATCCACAGGATATTCCTTACTGATTTCCCGTCCCTCCACCGCGTCAGCCAGCTTGTCCACCAGAAGACTGCCTATGGCTTCGCTGTTCTGGTCCACAATTCCGGTAATCAGTCCTTCATCCACCCCCGCCTCAAGGGTGGGGGAATAGTCGAATCCGTAGTGATATAAGACCCCCTCCTGTTTCTGGGATCGGATGGCTTCCATAGTTCCTGTTATGACCGACTCCGTTCCCAACGTGAATACCGCCCTCAAATCAGGATACGACATAATTTGGGTCTCCAGCTGCTCCCTGGCCCTTGATACGCTTAAGTCGTTGATTATCCACTGACACCATGTAAAATGTCCGGCTTCATCACCCATGGCTTCATCAAATCCATCTTTCAATCCTCTATACCGCTCCACCATATTCTGGGCGGAACCGCTGTAAGTGACTGTTGTCAGCATTCCCCCTGTTATACCTCTCTTCTTCAAATCCAGGGCCCCCTGCTCACCCAGCCTTTTTCCGGCTTCATAATTATTTGTGCCAATATAAGAAAGACGGTTGGCGCTGGTCCTGATATCTGTGTCATAGGTAACCACCTTTATACCTGCCTCCATTGCCTCCGCAGCCTTCACATCAAACATCTCCGGTTCCAATGCAGCCATGGCAATGCCATCTGCTTTCTGGTCAATCGCCTCCTGTACCATCTCGATGAGTTTCTGAGGCCTGGAAGAATCTCCGGGCTGGCCGGATTTCACCACCAGGCGGATTCCCCTTTCCCCGGCCTTCTGTTTTGCACTGTCAATCAGAGGTTTCCAGTAAGGCCCTTTTTCATTCAGCGTAATCAAATAAAACATTGGTCCCTCCCCGCTCCCGGTTCCCGTACCGGCCTGGTTTGCGCACCCCGCAAGACCTGCTCCCGCGGCAAGGACCAGACAGGCTATCAGACATAAATTCCATCGCATACCGAGTCTCATACAGATTCTTCCTTCTTCTTTCTGAAATAGTCCATTACAATGGCTGCCAATATCATAAGCCCTGTCACAGCCTGCTGGCCGTAGGTATTTAACCCGGCTACGGCCATTCCATTTTTAAAAATCTCAATGATAAGCAGGCCAAGAAATGCCCGTTCCATACCGCCTGCGCCGCCTTCAAACCGGATTCCTCCTATAATGACTGCGGCGATAGCATACGCCTCCAGCCCCATGGCCTCACTGGATGCCCCCACATTCAAATAGGACATAAGGATGACCCCTGCTATTCCGGCTAAGGCGCCCTCAATAAAATACACCTTGAGAAGATGGCTGTTCACCCGGATGCCTGCCAGGCCGCTGGCTTTTTTGCTGGCTCCCACAGCATAGCAGCAGCGCCCGAATATGGTATACTTCATCACCAGTACCACGGCTGCTCCCAGCACCAGGAATATAAGAAAGTTTGAATATATCATGCCGCCAAACAGATTTGTATTGGATATTCTGTAAAACCAGCCCGGAAGGCCCCCAATAAGCACACCGCCTGTAATCATCTGCGTCAGGCCCCGAATCATGTAATTGCTTCCCACTGTTACTATAAATGGTTTTAATTCAAACCTCGTAATCAAAAAACCGTTTAAAAGTCCCCAGGCCCCTCCGCACAGAATGCCTGCTGCCACACATACAACAGGGTGGCACCCGTAAACTGCCAGATAAGCAGCCATGGTTCCCGCACATGCCGTAATGGCCCCGCATGACAGGTCAATACCGCCGGAAATCATCAGCATTGCCACACCCAGCGTGGCAATCCCCAACACAGGTATGGAACGAAGGAAATTGGACAGATTTCCTCTGGTGGCAAAGACCGGAGAAATATACGAAAAAACCGCAATCAGAAAAAGGAGCAGACCAATCATCCAGTACTCCGACATTCGTTCTTTCCAAACCATGTTCTTCCTCTGCATCATGACATCTGCCCCTTTTTCATATGTAATAACAGCCCGCCGCCGTCTAAGTAAATAATAACTTTAGTTTATCAGAGAACCTGTATTTTATCAATGCAGCATTCCCTTCAGCACTTCCAGATACCCCTCATTTTTCACGCAGTTTTCCAGCTTAAAAGCACACGCGATACGCTCCAGGCTATCCTCCCCGTATCCTTTAAAGCGTCTGGCATAAGCAGGCTGAAGCATGGCTCCCGCATATCCGTTCAGGACTCCATAATTCATAACAAACGCATTGGACGCCCTGTCAATCCGCGTTTCTCCCATCACATCCAGTATATAGTCGGCCAGTACGCGTGATTTTCTCCTTCCCTCAGCCACGCCAGCGTAATCTGCCACAAAATTTTCAGCTCCCAGAATCCGCTTTTGTTCCTGTACCGGCTGGATAATTTTCATATATTCACTGTCCGGATCCAAAAATACCCATCCCATAATTCCCGGATCCTTATACGTCCAGGTGGTCCAGTGGACCCCGTGCGCATTGTAAATGCCCAGCTGGTCTTCCATGGATTTAAGCCGGTAAGGTATCTCCTCCTTATACCCATGATACTGGGAGCCAAACTCTCCCACCCACAAGGGCACATGATGTTTCATGGCAAAGCGGGTGCCCTGATGGGCCAGAAATGCATTTTCCTGTTTGTTTTTATCCCAATATACCCCGTCATAATATCCCGGATAGCTACCCGGACCATACCCTGGCGGAATGTAATTATGGCTGCTGTAAACCAGATTTTCCTCAAAGGGAGCGTCCAGTCCGGCAAAATCTCTGGAGTAATTGTCGCCTTCCAGGAAAAGTATATGTCTTTTATCTATTTTTCTCACTGCCTCTGCAATTTCCCGGTACAGCCGGTTAATGGCATCCCAGTCGGATTGGTAGAATTCGTAAAAATCATAGGCATGCTCACCGGTAGGCGTGCCGGTGGAAGGTTCGTTCATAAGATCGTACCCGGCTACCGCGCTCCTGTCCCTGTACCGCTTGGCAAATTCCTCCCATAGCGCGATAATCCGTTCCTGGAAATGACGGTATTTCCACAGCATCACCGCGCCCCTCTCATTGTCGCTGTGCCAATGGCAATTCTGCCAGCCGGCCAGGGCATGCATATCCAATATTACGTAGATTCCCTCTTGCTCGCAGACATCCAGTATACGGTCCAGACGTTTAAATCCCTCCTCCTTATACACAAAGGGGGTCATATCATCCTCAAAATGCTTATAACTCAGCGGGATCCTGATACAATTGGCCCCTGTTTCCCCAATGAACCTTATATCGTCTTCATTCAGGAAATTATCCAGAATTTTTTCAAAAAACAATTCCGCCTTTCCTGCCCCCATTGCTTTTGCAAACTCCCGTTTCATACCGCTTTCTGTGCCAGGGTAGCCGTTAATGAAGTCTTCCATATTCATCCAGCCGCCTACACAGGTTCCCCTGAGATAGACCTCCGCTCCGGACTGGTCCACAATTTTTCCGTTTTTTACCTGCAAAAAATCCATATTCTCTCCTCCTTCTCCCTTTTTCTATTCGCTGTCACAGCTCCAGCTGTGCCATCAAAGGTTTTTCCTCCATCAGGCGGCAGCTTCTGTCATCCGGCTGGCTTCCGCCTGCGAATACATGAAACCTCCGGCCATCCGGCCGCCTCTTCCCACTCTGGTCCACCACATAAAATGCATGGGCCGGAAGGCAAACATTCACCGTTCTCTCTTGTCCTGCTTCAAGGCCAACACGGGCAAATGCGCAAAGGGTGTGGTTTCTGACCGCCAACGGGGAATCCAGATTTTTCACATATACCTGGACCACCTCCTCCCCATACAGCATCCCGTCATTTTTGACCGCAACCGATACCAGGACATTCCCATTCTCATCCGGCAGGCAGGTCAGGTTCCCATACTTATATTTGGTATAGGAAAGGCCGAATCCAAAGGGATAAAGCGCTTCCCCCTCCATGTACCGGTAAGTCCTGTTGGTCATGCTGTAATCTTCATAGGGCGGCAGTTCATCTTCGGACCGGTAAAATGTAACAGGAAGCTTTCCTGAAGGATTGTTCTCACCAAAAAGAGTTTTTGCCACTGCAATTCCTCCCTCTGCACCGGGATACCACGCCTGAAGGATTGCCTTTACACTCTCTGCCTGGGACAGCCACTTTAAATCCATGGCGCTTCCTGTCATGTTTACCACCACAAGAGGTATGCCCGTCTCAATAAGGGCATTTAACATACATCTCTGGGAATTGGGAAATGCCAGCGAAGGTTTGTCCGCCATGCTCACCGCCTCGTCAAAGCGGTTGCCCAAATCCTGCTGTTCTCCCTCATAGCGTTCATCCAGTCCGATACAAACAACGGCAATACCGGCTTCCCTGGCCGCTGTTACCGCCTCGCTTATGCGATCACCCGGCAGGGCGGCAAGCCGTTCTACTTTCTCCTTCATAGTGTGGCAGCCTTCCGAATAGTAGATTCGGGTTTCCTCTCCCAAAAGGGCTTCAATTCCCTCCAGAACCGTCACATATCTGGGCGCCGTTCCATGGTAATTGGCAATAAGCGGCCAGCGGCTGTCCGCATTAGGGCCAATTACTGCAAGCTTCTTCATATTCCGGTTAAGGGGCAGGATATTGTCATTTTTCAGAAGAACCATGGATTTTTCTGCTGCCTTTATGGCCAGTCTGCGGTGTTTTCTGCATCCCACTGTCTCATAGGGAATATTGTGATATGTGCATTCTCTGTCAAACAGCCCAAGCCTGAGCCTGGTACGCATGGCATGTACCGCAGCCTGTGTGATATCCTCTTCTGATACCAGCCCCTTTTCCCATGCGCTTAAAATGTGCAGGTACGTATTGCCGCAGTTGATATCACAGCCGTTTTTCAATGCCATGGATGCCGACTCTGCGGCTGTATCCGTCACCTGATGGTTTTCATGGAAATCTTTTATAGCCCAACAATCTGAAACAAAATATCCGTCAAACTTCCACTTTTTCTTGAGGATATCCTGAATCAGAGTCTTACTGCCGCAGCATGGCTCCCCGTTCGTCCGGTTATAGGCGCCCATGACGCCTTCCACCTTTCCCTCCACCACACATGCCTCAAACGCAGGCAGATATGTCTCCCAAAGGTCTTTCTGGCTGACTCTGGCATCAAATTCATGGCGCTTTTCCTCCGGACCGCTGTGCACTGCAAAATGCTTTGCACACGCAGCAGCCAAAAGGTACTCTCCGTCTCCCTGGACTCCTTTGATGAATCCCACTCCCAGCCTTCCGGACAGATAAGGGTCCTCTCCAAATGTTTCATGTCCCCTGCCCCACCTGGGATCACGGAAAATGTTCACATTGGGAGACCATAGGGTAAGTCCTTTGTAGATGTCCCTGTCCTCCTGGGCCGCATATGCATTATATTTGGCTCTGGCCTCCGTCCCCACCACAGCGCCTATTTCCTGCATCATATCCTCATCAAACATGGCCGCCATGCCGATGGCCTGGGGAAACATGGTAGCGGTTCCTGCCCTGGCGACTCCGTGGAGCCCTTCATTCCACCAGTGATATCTGGGGATACCCAGGTGCCCAATGGCCGGGGCGTCGAACCGAAGCTGGGAAGCCTTCTCCTCCAGCGTCATCTGTCCCACCAGTTCCCTTGCTCTTTTCTCAAAATCCATATCCGCATTCTCCTTTCCTTAACCCTTGACCGCTCCCTGTGTCAATCCGTTCACCACCTTCTCCTGCGCAAAAAAGTACAGAAGGATAACGGGAAGGGAGCCCACCAGGATTGCAGTAAGGACTGCCGGTATGTTAACAGACTGCATTCCGTAAAATTCACGGATTCCCAACGGCAGGGTTTTATTCGCTGAGCTGGTGATCAGAACATTGGCATTGATGAACTCATTCCATATATTCAAAAACGTGTACACCACAATTGTGGATATAGCCGGTCCCGACAAGGGCAGTATGATATTTTTAAACGTTCCCACAATGCTGCACCCGTCAATAATGGCTGCTTCCTCCAGCTCTTTTGGGATTTCCTGAAAAAATTGGGTCAGTATGAACACTGCGATGGGTATGTTATAGCTGACATAGGGTCCCACCAGACCGGCCAGGGAATCGGTCAGCCCTATACTGCTTAACAGGGTAAACGTAGGAATCAGGGTCGTATGTACAGGAATCATCATTCCGGCGATAATAGCAAAGTACAGCAGATTTTTTCCCCGATAACGCATTCTGGCAAATGTAAAGGAAATCATGGAAGATACCACTACAATAATGAACACGCTGATTGCAGACACAATAACACTGTTGAGAAAATATCTCAGAAAATCCGGTTTCAGGATCATCTGGTAATTGCCCAGATACGGCTCTTTGGGCAGCATCCAGATATTTGTCAGGTACTCTCCCATTCCCTTGAAGCTGTTGATAACCAGAAACAGAAACGGAAATCCTGTAATCAGGGCAATGACAATGCTGATTACATAGAGAACCGTATGCATTACTCTTCTTTTTAACAATACGCCCATATTATGCCGCCTCCTTATTTCTGGTAATGTACAGGAATATACAAGCTATGGCAAAGCACAGGATAAACATACTGGCTGCAATGGTGCTGGCATATCCCATGCGGAACTCCGTAAATCCTTTTTTATACATATAGGTGGCCATAAGTTCCGTTGCCTTGTTGGGGGCCCCGCCCATCATTACATAGAACAGATCAAAATATTTAAGAGAACCTACCAGCTGCAGCACCGCGGCTGAGCGCAGCGTGGGCATGAGCAAAGGCAGGGTAATCCGCCAGAAACACTGGTTCCCATTGGCGCCGTCTATTTTTGCCGCCTCATAAATATCGGCTGAAATATTGGTCAGCCCTGCCTTTAATATAATCATGTAAAAGGGTATGAACTGCCAGCATATGACGAACATAATGGAAGGCATAGAGGAACTTCCCTCCAAAAATGCGATGCTCTTCATCCCAAGCTTCTGCATGAGATTGGCCATCAGGCCGAAATACGGATCATAAAACAAAATCCACATAATGCCTGTTGCCACGGTGGAGAGAAGCATGGGCATAAAGAATACCGTGCGGAAAAAGCGTGTTCCCTTTAATTCCTGATTAATAAGAAGCGCCAGAAGCAGCGCTCCCGGAAGCTGGATTGCCACGGATACAATCACCAGGATTACATTGTTTTTCATGGCATTCCAGAAAAACGAATCCCCAAACAATTCAATATAATTACCAAGGCCGATAAAGGTCCGGTTAGCGCTGATCCCCTTCCAGTCCATGAAGCTGTAGAAAAATGTCCTGACGATTCCCACCACATTAAACGTACCGTAAAAGAACAGTGCGGGAAGTACAAACAGCGCTATGATTCCAATATGTTTATTTCTTCTGGTCATATGATTTCTCCTTCTGACAGAGCGTTATCCGGAATGAGGGCGCTGTCCGCAGCACCCTCACATACCGAAATTAACTTTTGTTACTTTGCCAAATCCTTCTGTGCCTGGGCTTCCATATCAGCTGCCGCCTGTTCCGGTGTGGTGGTAAGGCCAAAAAGATCATATGTGGTCTGCTTGTGCAGATTCCCTAATTCTGTAGGAAG
>JAETTS010000105.1 GCA_021769025.1 Enterocloster bolteae | reverse complement strand
AAACCGCCCGCTTCACCAGCTGGCTCTGCTCCTCACTGACATTGGAAGCATGGCTGGTCACCTCATGCCCATGTTTTTGTAATATTTCTAAGACCTCTTTGCTGGTTTTACCCAGCTCCTTTGCAAGCTCACTGACTCTCATACTTACTACCTCCGTTCATATTCATTTGTTTTACCAATGCTTTGGCGAATCCTTCATCCGTTATGGCCAAAGAAGCGCGAAACTCTTTGCCTATGGAATGTCCCAATTCGTCTTTCCTACCAAAGAAACAGATGGGAACATGATAGTAAGTACACCGATTGGTAAACATCTTTCTGGTATTCTCGGAGGCTTCCTCCGATACCACCACCAGATATGCTTTCCCGGATTTCACAGCTTTTTCCGTAGAAAATTCTCCGCTGACCGCCTTTCCTGCTTTCATGGCCAAGCCAATCATATTCAATACCTTTTGTCTATTTTCCAATCTGCCCCATCTCCTTTTCCAGAGACTCATAGACTTCCTTCGGAACCGGCATCTTAAAAGATCTCTCCAATCCCTTGTTTTTTACTGCCTTTTGAAAACACTCCATCCGAGGGCAGATATAGGCTCCCCGCCCATTCTTTCTCCCTGTGGCATCCAGGACAATCCCTTCTGTCTCTGTCTTCAAAATCCGAATCATCTCTTTCTTGCCTTTCATCTCTCCACAGCCGATACACTGTCTAAGGGGAATCTTTTTTGTACTCACTTGCTATCACTCCCGATCCATCCGCTAAGTTTTTTTCTTAACCGTTACTGGTAATCCTCATATCCCTTCTGGTAGTCTTCCGAAACGTCTTCTTGGTGCTCCTCATAACCGCCTTCCTGAGCTGCTTGGGGATAGTCTCCCTCATAATCTGGCTGGCCTTCCTGCGGATATCCTCCTTCATAGTCCGCCTGGCTTTCCTGCGGATATCCTCCTTCATAGTCCGCCTGGCCTTCCTGCAGATATCCTGCTTCATAGTCCGCCTGGCTTTCTTCCGGATAGCCGTCTTCATATCCATCCTCATATCCTTCGAAGGAACCTTCTTCCATTCCTCCGTCTAAGCCCATCTCTTCGAACAGCCCCAGTTCTCTGGCCTGGGTCTCACTCTTGATATCAATCTTGTACCCGGTAAGCTTTGCCGCCAGCCTTGCATTCTGTCCCTCTTTTCCTATGGCCAGCGACAGCTGATAATCCGGAACGATGACTTGTGCTTCCCTGGCATCTTCATCCGCCACCACACAGATCACTTTGGCCGGGCTTAAGGCATTCTCGATCAGGTACGCCGGGTTCTCATCCCAGTTGATGATATCAATCTTTTCTCCCCGCAGCTCACTCACAATCGAGTTGACCCTGGCTCCGTTAAGCCCTACGCAGGCGCCTACCGGATCCACGTTGGGATCGTTGGACTTCACCGCGATCTTCGTTCTGGAACCTGCCTCCCTGGCAATGGATTTGATTTCCACGGTTCCGTCCCTTACCTCAGCCACCTCCAGCTCAAACAACCGTTTTACCAGATCCGGATGGGTTCTGGACACGGAGATACGGGGGCCTTTGGTGGTATCCTTCACCTCCAGAACGTATACCTTGATCCTCTCTGTAGGCTGGAACACCTCCCCTTTTACCTGTTCGGATTCATTCAAAATGGCATCCACTTTTCCCAGATTGATACTGACATTCCGCCCCAGATAGCGCTGTACCACCCCGGGAACAATATCCTTCTCCATGGTATACCAATCATTATAAAGAACCTTCCGCTCTTCCTCCCGGATCTTTTGCAGAATCACATTCTTGGCATTCTGGGTGGCAATCCTGCCGAAAGACTTGGATTCCACCGGAATCTGCACCACATCTCCGATCTCATACCGGGGAGCGATCATCCTGGCCTCCGCAAGGCTTAACTGTACCAGAGGCTCTGTCACCTCTTCCACCACTTCCTTTTCTGCCAGCACCGCAAAATCACAAGTGTCCGGATTGATATTCACTTTTATGTTATCCGCTCTTCCAAAATGATTCTTGCATGCAGTCAGCAGGGAATTCTCTATGGCCTCCAGCATGGTAGCCTTGCTGATATTCTTCTCCTTTTCCAGAATATCCAGTGCTTCTATCAGTTCTTTGTTCATTTTTTTATCCTCCAACTATATTTTCATCCGAACATCTAAAAATCAAATGCCAAACGGATCAACGCAATATCCGAACGTTCAAACACCAACTCTTTCCCATCCTCCGATTCTATGGTGACAGAATCTTTGTCATAGCTTACGAGAATTCCTGTAAAATCCTTTTGCTTATCCCTTTGGCGATACAGACGGATATCCACCTGCTTCCCCACGCTGCGTACAAAATCCTTCTCCTTTTTTAAAGGCCGCCCTAACCCTGGGGAACTGACTTCCAGAATATAGCTGTCCTCAATAAAATCTTCTTCATCAAGCCAGTCGCTTAACCTCCTGCTGACTGTCTCACAGTCATCCACGGCAATGCCGCCTTCCTTGTCAATATAGGCTCGCAGATACCAGTTGCTGCCTTCCTTCACGTATTCCACATCTACCAGTTCAAAATGATATTGATCCATCAGAGGCTTTAAAAATGCCTCTGTCTTCGCCTCATAGCTTTCTCTCTTCGTCATATCTTCACCACCCTTCCTATCTCCCTCATAACAATATGAAAGAGTGGACTTTCGTCCACTCCCTTTCAGCCATTTTATCTTGATATCATAGATATGATAACACCAACATGTGGTAAATGCAAGTGTTTTCTTAAAATTTTCTTATTTACATCCAGTATTCCTTCCATTATAATAGAAAAGCAATGGAATGATAATGGTTACAAAAACAGAAGCAAAAAAATAACAGATCAGAGAAATGCAACGAAAGGATCAATTGGGATGAACATATTAATCATTGATGCACAAGGCGGCGGCATCGGCAGGCATTTGACCTCTGCCATCCGGCAGGGCTTTCCTGATGCAGACATTACCGCTGTAGGAACCAACAGTATCGCCACCACCGCCATGCTGAAAGCCGGAGCCAATCATGGCGCTACCGGTGAGAACGCTGTCATCGCCGGCGCAAGGAGAGCGGATGTCATCGTCGGTCCCATAGGGATTGTGATCGCTGATTCCCTGTACGGCGAAGTTACCCCGGCCATGGCCGTAGCCATCGGGCAAAGCAGGGCCAAACGGATCCTCATTCCAGTGAATCACTGCGAGAATATCGTGGTGGGCGTGCGGGATTTAAGCATCAAGGGCCTGGTGGAGGAAGTTCTTCTGGAACTTCAGAAGATGACATCATAACAGATATAGCCGCTTCACAAAGGGAGGGATTTAAACCATGGGCAGCCGTCCAGAATTGGATTTCGAAAAAGGCTATTCTATCATCATCAATAACTGTGAAAAGAATCTTTACTACTATATTGATTATGACACAAGGCAGGCCAATCCCTACCATATGCGTTTTCCACACATCCATGCCTCTTTTTATGAGATTATGATCCCGTTAGATGCCGGGATCTCCCATACCTTCAACGGCATTACATACCCGTTGGAAAAAAATGATATTGTTCTGGTTCCTCCGGGGGTTCCTCATCAATCCATATACCCTCAAGACGCCCCCCCGCTGAAACGGATTATCATCAATTTCATGTATCCGGAAACCTTGTTCAGCATGAAGGAAGGCTTCGAGGAACTTCTGGGGGTATTTAAGCTGGAACCGTCTATTTTACGTCTGGTACCTAATTACCAGACTCCTTGTTTTCGGATCCTCAACAGCATTTATAAAATGTCTCACCAGTCGGAAGTCATGTTGCCTTCTGTCTATGAGTTGATGCTTCAGATCAATTTTACAGAGTTTTTATGGACCCTTTATCAGGCCCAGAATGAGAATCTGTATACATATCAAACCGATGATTCCTCTATTACCCAGAAGATTTCCGAGGTATGCTCTTATATTCATACCAATTACTCCAAGCCTCTTTCCCTGGAAAGTCTGGCAAAAACATTTTATATCAGTTCCTGCTATTTATCCCGGCAGTTTAAGCAAACCACAGGTTTCCGGCTGACAGAATATATCCAGAACGTGCGGATCATCAACGCGCAGTTCCTTCTCTCCAGTACGGATCAGTCTGTATCCAACATTGCAATGGCCTGTGGCTTCACCAGCTTCTCCCAGTTTAACCGGGTGTTCCACCAGAAGTCCAACTGTTCGCCTACGGAATACCGCCGTTCTCACGGTCACTCCCACTGGGTTTGATCCTGCTATCTGCCAGTCTGCCTATCTGCCAATATCAAAAGGCCCATACATCCTCCTTATTCAGGCGGATCTATGAGCCTCTTTTACGTTCCTCTATAAGAATCCATGGATCATCCTTTGTCTCTTTTCCTCTGTCACCCTGCGGATCTTGTCCAATTCCTTCTCCATCAAGATGGGAATCTGCCCCTTTAGCACATTCCAGTGGACAAACTGGCTGAATGAAAATGGTTTTGTCACAAACACCATGGATGGGGTAAAGCGGTATGTCTCCTTAATATAGTCCCTTACCATCTGCTGCTCTTCCTCGCTTATGGGAATCTTCACCCCATAAAGCTGCTCCGGATAAGCAAAGCCGTCTACCCCTGCCAATTCGCCGCAAGCCAACTCCAGTTCCGGATAGAGGGAAATCAGCCTTTTCTCCGGCAGAAGGGCATGTTTACCTGGCTGGGAATAGACACACACATGGGTTCTGTCCCGAAGGATATCTCCTCCTGGAAGCATTTCATTCATGTATTTCCCATGATAGCTTCCCTCACACCCCCATACATTCCCATCATGCCCCACATAAACCCATACATGTTCCAGCTCATACAGATGTTGGATATCATAGTAAAAGAAAATCTGATACTCAATGGCAAATTTTACCTTATCCTTCTCAATCCTCACAATCCTCCGAAACGAATCGCTGGGCCTTGTCTCATGGAAAATCATGTATCCAATACTGTGGACGGAAAAAGGCTCCTTCTCATCAAACATAAGATAAGGTGCATATTTCATCACAGTCTGAAATTCTTCCTGATTCATCAGCGTCACCTCTCTCCCCAATTACTCTTTCACGAAAAATGGATTGGCGATTGCAAGGTTGGTACAGTCATCAAAGGCTATCATCACCAGATAATCCTCCTTCTTCCACTCCATCCCCATATTCTTTAACATTTCCGGACTCAACTCATGGCTGTAGTCCATGTATCCCCCGCAGTCCTTCTCAAACGGTGCCAAGGCATAATCTGCCTTTTGCCTTCCTCTTTTCAGGATGCGCATGGTCTTCAGCCTTCGGTTGGTGTAAAGCTTTATGCGGATTACACCAGGTCTGGATACCTGGTCTCCCGGCAAAGCGACTTCTTTGTTGCCATTGGCTAAAGAAGAAGCAGGCTCCATCACAGGGAACAGGAGGGGGCCGTCGCTTAAGGTCATATGGCCTTTCTTCATCTGACCTGTCAGATCCTCTCCGCTCTCAAAGACATCCATATGAACAAAGGTCCTCACTCCGCCACTGCTTAGATTCCGCTTCGCCCATTTCTCAAACATGGGAAGAAGCTTGTCGCTTCTCTCCAAAAAGCAGGCAATATCTTTATCCCCTAAAAGCGGGTCTCCCTCCTCAAGCGTCTTCAATATCTTAACCAGTCTTAATGTTCCCCTGTAAAAGGCTTTATAATCATCACACCGGATATTGTGGGTATCGCTTCCCGTGGTTCCCGGAAGATATACCCCGTTCTCCAGCATATCCACCCACATCTCCACTGCTTTGGCGCTGCTGCTCTCCCAGACCATAGGCTTGGATCCATTCCAGACTTCCATGGTATCGAATATGGTGATGATATCCATAAAATCTGGATTCCAGGAGATGGCTTTCTGAGGGTCTCTCGGATGGTTTAACTGAGCCATGCCGCCCTTCTGACGGATCGCATCAGTCACCCGGCAAAACTCTGCCCTCAGATACTCATCGGTCCGTTCTTCCTGTGTTCCGATTCGGTAAATGACATCCTCATTCTTCTTCACGTTCAGGGAAATCACATGGCCGTTGCCTGTGGAGATCTCTTTGGAAAGGATGGGCATAAAATCGTCTGTCCTGGCCTTCTCCCACAGTTCATGATCCAGCACATTATGGTGATCGCTTAAGGCGCCGAAATCCAGCCCCACAGCCCTCATAGAATCCCGTATCTCCACCGGTGTCTCTATAACCGGATCCGTTCCCTCATAAAGGCGGCTGCTGAATACGCTGTGATGATGGATATCCCCTGCATACCACCCATCTTTTGCCTCCCTGGGCAAAGGCTTTAACTCATACTTCAGAATCGTCTGGTTTTCCTCCAGATGGAAACGCTTTGCCTCCACGCTGTATGCAGATCCCTTTGCTGCCTCAATCTGATACCATCCTGGCTTCAAAAACAGTACCCCATATCCTGTCTCATCGGTCACGGTTCTGATAAAATCCAGGTCACCGGTTGCATAAGCTTCATTGATCCGCTCATCCGTCCCGTCAAAGTTTCCACACCAGGAGTTGTCTGGCAGAGGATAACACCGGATCTCAGCCAGCAGAGGATTCCCTTTGCTGTCCTTCGTTTGAATGTATACGATCAGCCGCTGCCTGGTTTCACTTTCCTTTATCTCACTATCCAAGGACAATACCTTTTTCACATCCGGCGGACTCCCCATTCCTCTTAACCATTCCCCCAGAATCTCCCCATACTTGTCAATCTTCATCCCTTTTCCATCCTTTTCTCATCCGGCAGTTCTTTTGGTTTTTCAGTCATCCAGCATTGCCGCCCCGATAATCCCTGCATCATTCCCCAGAGACGCAATGACAATCTCAGTCTTCACTGCGGAATCCCTGGTATACACCTGCTGATCCACCAATCGTTTTAACGGTTCCAACAGCTGGTCTTTGGCCCGGCTGACTCCACCGCCAATGCACAGAACCTCCGGCTGGAAGATATTGATAATATCCGTAATTCCCACGCTTAAATAATACAGATATCTCTCTACCACGCTCTCCGCCGTCAGATCCCCTCTTCTGGCGGCCTCAAAAATCTTCTGCCCGTCTACCTTATCCTCATCCTGCCCGCATAAGCTCCACAGAAGGCTCCTTCTGCCTTCTTCCTCCTTCATGGCCTTTAAAGCCATGCGACGCAGCCCGGTAGCCGAGGCATAGGTCTCAAAACACCCTCTCCGTCCACAATTACATATTTCCCCGTCATACTGTATCACAAAATGTCCGAATTCCCCTGCAGCGAAATTGCATCCTTCATACAGCTTTCCGTCCAGGATCATCCCGCCGCCGATTCCGGTTCCCAGGGTCACCATCACCATAGATGCATATCCCTTTCCACACCCGGCCAGGTACTCCCCCCAGGCTGCGGCATTGGCATCATTGGTAAAGGACACCGGTTTCTTAAAGTAACGTTTCAAAAGCGGAATTAAGGGTTCATCTTTCATATTCAGATTGTTGGCATATTCCATAACACCTGTCTTTTTATTGGCTGTACCAGGAACCCCCAACCCCACTGACGCGATTTCCTCCATGGAGATCCCGGTTTCCTCCAAAAGAGAGGACACCAACTCTTTCATATCTCCAACAAGCCCCTGAGCTCCACGATCTGTAACGGTAGGGACTGCTCCTGATTTCACAATTCTGTAATCCTCGTCCACAATCCCCGCCTTAATTGTTGTTCCTCCCAAATCAATCCCCACGCAATATATGACCATCATCCCCCTATTCCACTTTTGAATATCTGCCAGCAAAGCCCATTACGGTCTTACCATTTTACCACATTTCCATAGGTGTAGGCAAGCCGTAACGGGCCATTATTTATTGCTTTATTTATTTCACATTTGCATCATAGTACTCTGCTCTGGCATCCAAAATCTGCTGAAGACCTGCATTCTGCAGATTGCTGAACTCTGCCTGCTGCAAAGCGTCAAACTCGCTGGTAGGACAGCTGATAAGGCGGTACACATACTCTACCATCATATCCTCGATGTTCTTACCATAGTTAGCTTCTGC
>JAETTS010000104.1 GCA_021769025.1 Enterocloster bolteae | reverse complement strand
AAGGCCAGCAATGTAGATTCCTCTGCCGTTGCCGTAGGGGTGGGCGCTAAGGTGAAGTTCTCCGTCAGAGAACTCCACAATCTCTGTATCTTCAGACAGGGCATAGACGTTCTTTACGCTTTCTCCGAAATCAAAGCCTGTTCTTCGATCTTCCTTTAGAAAATGATGTTCCCTTTGCTCCGTGAAATATTTATCCGTGGAAAGGCTGAAGCCTAGTTCCTTATCTACGCCCAGCACGTCCGCCAGCTGGAAGAAACGTCCTCCAAAGTGGGCGGCTGATGGCTCTCCGATACCTACAAAACCGCCGCCTTCATAGACAAAACGGCGGATCTCAGTCACAAGCTTGCTGCTTAGCCAGTTTTCACCGCCGCAGAAGGCAGTGCCGGCTGCTCCAGCATTGACGATGACATCGATATCCTCAGGAATCCCATGGTTTACAATGTCGTCAAAGCTTAAGAAAACCACGTCTACGCCCATGCCGCTTAAGGACTCCAGCATTCCAAAGTAGGAATAGGTCTGTTTGTACCAGAGGGCGTGGGCTACCATAAAGGACTGCCAGGACCGCAGCTTCCCCCAACAGTTAAGAACCGCGACTTTTAAACCGCAGTAAGGACGGCTCCCTGCAATATTATCATAAATCTCACGAAACTCATCGGTTACTTTCTCAATGTAATCCACGAATTTCGGAAACTTGTAGGCAAGGCTTAAGTATCCCCCATAGCCGATCCGGTCTACAGGCTTTCGCATCAGAGCTCTTCTGGCACCCAGCCAGTTTTCCCTTGCCTCAATACAGGGATCGTTTCCTTCATAGAACGTATCCGGGAAAAAGTAAGGCAGAAATCTGCCTTCCGTATACTTTACACCGGGAATGTCGGAGATCAGGCGCAGAGTGGCTCCCCCGCCTACGCTTCCCACTACCGCATCCAGCCCGATTTCCGGGAAATACGGTCCGTAGGGTTCCGTTCCAATCCAGTTGTCCCCCAAAAACATCATGGCCTCCCGGCCGGCCTCATGAACCAGGGCCACCAGTTCCCCGGCCTTTTTTGCCACGAAGCGTTGGATGAAATCCATATAGTCCAGATACTGCCTGGTGGGAACGCGGAAGGTGGAATTGTAGTAGCCGTTGTCCACAATGTCCTCAGGCCGCAGCCGGTAGCCGTACTCCTGCTCAAATTCTTCCAGAGCCTTCACCGACACGGTGGCTCCATAGCCGAACCAGTCCACGAATTTTTCCTTTGCTTTGTCATTAAACACCAGGGTAAAGTGATAGAAGAATGTGGTAAACCGCACTACGTCTGTCCTGGGATTGTCCTTTAACCATTGAATCAGATATTCCCTGGCAAACCGGCCGGATGCAGGCTGGCGCACGTCAAAGGGGATCTCATGAGGCTTGTCGCCCCAGTTGTTGGTAATGTGGTTGTACATCTGGGTAGGATCCCAGAGGGCGTAGACCAGAAACGATACGGTGTACTCGTGAAACGGCAGGGTATGCCGTACCGTAACAATATTCTCCGCCTCATCCACGTCCCAGCTGTCCCCGGCCACAGGCTCCCCCGCAGTCCGGTCCATAACCTCCCACCATATTTTGCAGTCATGGACATAGTCCGGCGAGACCTGCTGACTAAAATACCCCTCCATAAACGGAATACTCACGGTATCTTTTGTGGCTGTCACCCTGCGGCTCATGAGATACATCTGCTGGCATTCTTCCATATGTTCCTTTGCAAATTCATTATGTCCTCTGGCCACGAAGTAGGTGGTGTAAATGGATGCGTCCAGCGCCTTTACCTCCTCCGGAAGCTTGGTCCCATCGCTGTCCCGCAGGGCATCCGCCCCCCAGCGGTCCATCATTTCCTTTGTCTCGCTTAAAAAATTCCCCTCACTGGGGAGGGTAACCCTTCCTTTTGTTTTTGCCATAGTTTCCCCCTATATATGTGTTGATTATGGAAATATTATGATTTATACGCTATTACTTAACAATTCTTGCCCCTTCGCCTCTGGATATGGTATAATCTGGACAGAGATTATACCAGCGCTGATTTGCCGTCCGGCGAAGACGGACAATTTCCCTGGCAAATCATGCGCATCCCCCGGAGGGATCATGTCCGGAGGACATGGTATACTAAAAGAAACACAAGCAGGAGGTTTCTCCCATGTCATATAAAAGTACCCATCTGCGCACGGTCCTGTCTGTCCGCAGCATTATTTCCATTCACTATTTTGATTATATGAGCGATTTTACCTTCCCTGGAGAAAGCCATGATTTCTGGGAGATTCTCTGTGTGGATAAAGGTGAGATTGATGCTGTAGCAGGCAATGAACGCCATACTTTAAAAAGAGGCAGTATCATTTTCCATCAGCCGGATGAGTTCCACAACGTGATCACCAACGGCCGCAGCGCGCCTAGCCTGGTGGTCATCGGCTTTGAATGCAATTCCCCGTACATGGATGCCTTCAGAGGTCAGATCCTGACTGCTCAGGAGACGGAGCGCGCCCTTTTAGCCCAGATTATCATCGAAGCACGCCATGCGTTCTGCGGCCGTCTTGACGACCCCTACCAGGAGGAACTGATCCGTAACACAGAATCTCCGGTCTTTGGGGCGGAACAGCTTATCAGCAGCTGTCTGGAAGAGCTGCTGATTCACCTTTACCGCCGTCACTTTGCCAATCCGCTTCCGGTTCCCAGCCGGAACCCAGAGCGTCCCAGAATCGGAGGACGGCCTAATGAAACGTATAACCGGATCATCCGCTGTATGGAAGAGAATATCAATGAGCAGATGACCATCGAAAAGATCTGTAAGGACACCCTGGTAAGCCGTTCCCATCTTCAAAAGCTGTTTCAGGAGATTCACGGTTGCGGTGCCATGGAATACTTTACACTGATGAAGATCAACACTGCCAAGGAACTGATACGAACCAATCAGTTAAATTTTACCCAGATATCTGACCGTCTGGGCTATACATCCTTTCATTATTTTTCCAGACAGTTTAAAAAGATTACCCATATGACACCGTCAGAATATGCATCCTCCATCCGGCTTCTCTCAGAGAAGAGCAGCAGCTTGGGAAATGACCGGATTTGACAGAAGGCGCCTTCTTATGCAGAAAATTATCCCTGATATTTTTTTACGATGGCTGCCATCTCAGCCCATTTTTGCTCCATATCGGCAACCAGAGCCAGTTGGGTGCGGCACCGGTCCAGATTGTGGCCTTCCCTGCTGATATGGAAATAAACGTCTCCCTGAAGGTAATCGGTCAAAAACCGCATTCCGCACTCCAGGGTCATCATCTTGGCACCGTAGGGGAGAAGTTCCATCTCTGTTTGGGTTAAGCGTCCCTGGCTTCCCTCCAGAAAGCCCTTGGTGTAGACTTCAAACAGAGGCAAAGACAGGGAGACTTTGGATAGGTCTTGTTCATCCTCCTGGGCTGTGTTGGCACCAAACCGGATGGAATCTCCGTAGTCAAAGATGGAGAAGCCAGGCATGATGGTATCCAGATCGATAATACACAAGGCCTGGCCAGTTGCATCATCGATCATGATGTTGTTTAATTTGGTGTCATTGTGGCTTACACGGACAGGGAGCCTGCCGTCTTCCTTGAGGCGCAGAGCCAGTCCCATATCCTCCTTCCGGTCTCTGATGAACTGAATCTCCTTTGCCACATGACAAGCCCTGCCCATGACATCTTCCCGCACAGCCTTTTCAAATGTCTGAAATCGGGCGGGAGTATTATGGAAATCAGGGATGGTCTCATGAAGCTCACTGGCAGGGAAATCTGCCAGAAGGCACTGGAACCGCCCGAAGGCTTTTCCGCTTTGGTAAAAGTCCTTGGGATCCTCCACCAGATTGTAGCAGGTAGCCTGAGAGATGAAAAGATACATTCTCCAGTACCCTCCAAGGCTGTCTCTGTAGTAATCTTTCCCGTCCTTAGTGGGAACCAGGTTTAAGGTCTCCCGGTCCGGGTCACCGTGATCGTTGATGATCTGGCGGCGCAGGAAAGAAGTAACGCCCTTTACATTGCTCATAAGCCCTTCAATGTCTTTAAATACTTCCTGATTCATCTGTTGCAAGATGTAGGAATATTCCTGTCCGTTTTCCTCACAGACCAGGCGGTATGTATGGTTGATATGGCCGCTTCCATAGGGTTCACAGGATGTTATAGTTCCCTTTATGGAAAATGCCCCGGCGGCCTCCAGCCTTTTCTCATAGTTGTTGTTCATGTCAGTCCTCCCACAAGGTTTCTGGATAAAGGCCTTGTTCCTTTAAATGGCGGATAGCCTGGATTACAGTTTCCTTATCTTCTTTATAGGTTACGCCGTACCAACGATCCCTGCTTTCCAGAACCGTTACCTCTGCCTTGCCCTCCTTTAAAAGCTCATCTACCACAAAAGGAAGGAAATACTCGCATTTCTGTGGATTCCCAGGAATCTCTTTTTCCAAAAACGCGGCAAAACGGTCATCCAATTCCCTTAAGATGCTTTTGGTGAAACCCCACAGGTTCATGGAGACAATGGAATTGCCGGGAAGCGTCACCCAGGTGGCACCGTCATCCTCTGTGTATGCGCCGTCCTCTCCCCGCTTCTCAATGTGGGTTCTTTCATGAATATCCACAAGCTTTCCATGGCCGTCAGTGGAACAGACGCCTCTGGCCACATAACCGTTATCTGTCATGGTATTGTTCAGATGATAACCAACCATGGCATACTGATATTTATCGTTGTCCCCCCAGGATGTCAGCTGGCGGTACATTTCCTTAAAAGCCTGCTTGCCGTAATAATCATCTGCATTGATCACGGCAAATGGCCCGTCAATTACATCGTTACAACAGAGAATGGCGTGCCCAGTTCCCCACGGCTTTACCCGGCCTTCCGGAACCGAAAAACCATCCGGAATCTTATCCAGTTCCTGGTACACATACTCAGCCTCCATATGCCGTTCCATACGCCGGCCTACATTTTCCTTGAATTCCTTTTCAATGGCTTTCTTGATGATAAAGACTACTTTCTCAAACCCTGCCTCCTTGGCATCGAAAATGGAAAAGTCCATGATAATATTCCCATACTCGTCTACCGGGTCGATCTGTTTTAACCCTCCGTAGCGGCTTCCCATTCCAGCTGCCATAACCACCAGTACTGGTTTTTTCTCTTCTCCCATAATGTTGCCTCCTTTTGGCTTGCTTATCTAAGATGATAAAGATTACTCTCTAAGTATAGCGGAACCACCTATAAAAATGCAATAGGCAGACGCCTTTTTTGTTTGCACAATCATTCCTTTTATTTGTACGATCTACCATCTAAGGGAGCTCTGCTTTTGCATGCACAGTTTCAAAATACGCGTTGTTGGTGTATACCTGTTTTGTCTCATAGCAGCAAAAATTCGGCCCGTCTGCCAAAAAACAAACGGGCCGATTAAAAAGGGGAGGATAAGTATTAATTTTCTCTGGTGTATGTCGATAGTATTGACGGAATATTTTTTCATTATACATGGAATTCAGAAAAAAATTACAATCTGTTGACAATAGATTTAAAAGGCTATCCGCCTGTGGGAGGGAAGTTAGATGAAATTGATGGAACAGCTTCAGGCATTTCGGCCATTCAATGAGCAGGAAGCCAGGGATAAGGAAATGTTGCTTTGGCAGCTTACGTCCCAGCCAGATATCTTTTTGAGATCCAATAGGGCAGCGCATATGTCGGCATCTGCCTGGGTTGTGAATGCTGAGAGGAACAAGGTTTTGATGGCCTATCACAATATCTATCATTCTTGGTCCTGGCTGGGAGGACACGCGGACGGGCAGCAGGATCTTCTTAAAGTGGCACTAAAAGAGGTTATGGAAGAGAGCGGGGTCTGCCATGTAAAGCCTGTGACAGAAGACATATTTTCCGTGGAGGTGCTGACAGTAGACGGACATGAGAAGAATGGAAGCTACGTCTCCTCTCATCTGCACTTAAATGTTACATATCTTCTGGAGGCGAAGGAGGAGGACAAACTGCAGATGAAGCCGGATGAGAACAGTGGTGTCGCCTGGTTTGGGCTTGATGAGGCGGTTATGGCATCTACGGAGAGCTGGTTCAGAGAACGGATCTACCAAAAGCTGAATGCGAAACTTGCCCGGTATGGCAGTGTATGGAAAGGCTGAAAGAAGTTGTGAACTGTTACAGCAAAATGGAAAAAGGATAGGAAAAGGCAAGAAGTTTCTCATTGCAAAATTCCTGGACTTGGTATATACTATCGTTACTGTAACGAACGAAGTAATAGGACAGGGGAAATGGTTGTTTTCTCCCTACAAATTAATAAAGAAAAGGATGGATCGATATGGCATTATTGGAGACATGGCGGAATCTGGCTTATGGCAATGGGCTGAATGATAAAGAGAGAGAGAACCTGTGGTCAGGATACTTTGCAATTGAGAAAGGGATCTATGAGAAGATCCTTTCCGATCCAGATCAGGTCATTGAAGGAACTGTGAAGGAACTGGCAGAGCGATACGAAACGGAAATTCTCATCATGACAGGATTTCTGGACGGGATCAACGAGAGCCTTAAGGGGTATGAGAATCCAATCGATACCATGGAAGAGGACACTGTGGTTAAGATCCAGATTGATCCGGAAAAGCTGTACTACAATATGGTAGGAGCCAAGGCGGACTGGCTGTACAATCTTCCTATGTGGGACGACATTCTGACAGAGGAGAGAAGAAAAGAACTGTATAAAGAGCAGAAAGCATCTGGAACCATTGTAAAAGGGCAAAAGGTGGGGAGAAATGATCCATGCCCATGCGGCAGCGGCTTAAAATATAAGAAGTGCTGTGGAAAGAATAAGTAGAGATGCTCAAGTACCCGGAAAGCAGCCAGGTGTGAACCGATGGCTGCTTTTTTGCTGTTTACGCAGATGCCTGTGCACTTGCTGTGCTGACAATATTATAAATTTGAATCTGGAATTTGCACCCTTTCCACTCTTGTGTTCAGAATCTCTGAATGCTATAATTTATAAAGCAAAGTCTGGTTATTGCCTGGAAGGGAATCTGGCAGGAGGCAGGCCTGTATCTTTTAATCGGAGAGGGGAGAAAATATGAGATTTGGTATTTGTACACCGTTAAGCAATCTACCTGTTTTGGAACGGCTTGGATATGACTATATCGAGTTGGAAGTAGTGGCCAATATGGCTTTGCCCCAGGCAGAGTTAGACAATTATCGGAGACAGCTGGCAGGATCCAGGATAAAATGTGAGGCATTCAATGTTCTGTTTCCTGGCACCATGACTCTTTTGGACGGAAGCATAAGAGATGGGGAGTTAAAGGATTATTTTCGCAGGGCTATGGCGTTTGTAGGCAGTTTTGGGGCAAAGACCGTGGTCTTCGGAAGCGGAAAATGCAGGCGTTGTCCAGACACGGTCCCGTTCGGACAGGCTTACCGGAAAATCATCGATATTTACCGTATGGCAGGGGATGCAGCAAAGGAGTACGGTATTTTAGTGGTCATTGAGCCTCTAAGCAGAAGCGAGACCAATATGATCTGTACAATGCTGGAAGGCGCTATGCTGGAAGCCGATGTCGATCATCCCAATGTAGGGCTTCTGTCTGACTATTTCCATGTGATCGCCAATCATGACCGGATTAAGGATTTGGAGGCCATCAAGAAGCTGGGGCATATCCACATTGCTTCCGGCAATGGGAGACGATATCCCATGTCTGAGGAAGGAGAATCCTATGAGGCATTTTTCCTCTCCTTAAAGGCCATCGGCTATGACGGAAGAATCAGCATCGAAGGGAAGACAGAGAATATAGAAGAGGATGGGGCCAGGGCACTAAAGCTGCTTAGAAAGCTGGACGAGACATGTGTATAATGGAAGGTTGCAATAGGGGAAGGAGACAGGCCAGTGGCACTTGTTCAGCAAAGGCCGAAGTGGAATGCAGACCATCACTTGGCGCGGGTGGGCGTTAAGACCCACACTTTTTGCCAATGAATTAAAAAATAAGGGAGTAACCATATTGAATGGAAGAGAACAGCCATCGTCACAGGTGCCAGCAGAGGAATCGGGTTGGCCATTGCCAGGCAGCTGGGGTTGGACGGGTATCAG